>JAKUOU010000079.1:0-1805 GCA_022451065.1 Pedosphaera sp.
GCTGCGCCAAACCAACCTCAAGCGCCTCCTCGCCTACAGCGCCATCGCTAACGCCGGCTATCTGTTGGTCGGTCTGATGGCTTTCACCGCAGAGGGAAATACCTCCGTGATTTTTTACATCCTCGTCTATTCGCTGGCCAGTCTGGGGGCCTTCGGGGTGATCGCGGTGATGACCGACACACTGGGCCGTGACGCAGAGATCAGCGATTTCAACGGCTGCTGGAAAACGACGCCCGGCTTGGCTGTGGCGTTTCTGGTATTCCTGCTATCGCTTGCCGGCATCCCGCCGCTGGCCGGTTTCCTCGGAAAATTTTATCTCTTCTTCGCCGCTATCGGTGCCACGCCGGAAGCCGCCACTTGGCATGACGGATTTTATTGGCTTGTCGCCTTCGCCCTCATAATGAGCGTGGTTTCGCTCTACTACTATCTCCGCGTGCTCAAAGCCTTCCTCGTGGCTCCCGCGGATGATGAGGTGCCGGTGAAAATAGGATGGGCGGCTGGGATCACACTCTGCGTGCTAGCGATCGCTGTCTTGGCGCTTGGCCTCTGGCCGGAACCGCTCCTGACTCTCTTGCGTCATTGATTCCCGCCTGATCAAACGCTTGACCACAGGCAACTTATCTAACCAACAGCAAGTGCGCCGTCCTGGGTGACGCCCGCGGAAAGCCGACTGGAGCCGGTGAGATACCGGTCGATGGCATGGGCAGCGCCGCGCCCTTCGTTGATGGCCCAGACGACGAGCGACTGGCCGCGGCGGCAGTCGCCCGCCACAAACACGCCCTCAAGATTGGTGGTGAATTCACCGTGCTCCCCGATAAAAGTCTGCCAATTACCACGCGGGTTCTGGATCTCGAGCCCGAGCATTTCCCCGACTTCGAGTTCCGGACCGACAAAGCCGGTGGCCAACAACACGAGATCCACCGGCCATTCCTTTTCACTACCCGCCACCTCGCTGAACGGCGCGCCGCCCTCTATCGGCTTGGACCAGTCGACCTCAACGGTTTTTACGCCCTTCACACGGCCGGCTTGGTCGCCGACAAATTCCTTCGCCAAAACGTGGTACGCGCGCGGGTCGTTGCCGTGCTTGGCTTTATTCTCGGCGTGCGAATAGTCCAGGCGATAAATGCGCGGCCACTGGGGCCAAGGGTTGTTCGCAGCGCGCTCTGCGGGCGGTTGGTCGAGCAGCTCGAAGTTCACCACGCTCTTGCAGCCGTGACGCAGCGAGGTGCCAATGCAGTCCGCGCCGGTATCGCCGCCGCCGATGACAATGACATGCTTGTCCTTGGCGGAGATGTAAGTTTCATCCTCAAGATTGGAATCAAGCAAGCTCTTGGTGTTGCGCGTGAGGAAATCCATCGCAAACTGGATGCCAGCCAAGTTGCGACCAGGATTGCGACCGGTGGGGTCGAACGGCTTGGTAGCGCCGGTAGCCATCAGCAGTGCATCGTTTTCCTTCAGTAAATCGTTCGGGTCTAGATACTGCATTTCACAGCCGCGTTCCTCCATGATCTGCGTCATGTGTCCGGAGGCGAAGTCCTCCTTTTTGCCAACGTGCGCGCAGGTGACAAACCTCACCCCGGCCTCACGCATGAGATTAATGCGGCGATCCACGACGCCCTTGTCGAGTTTCATGTTCGGGATGCCGTACATCAGCAGGCCGCCGATACGGTCGGCACGCTCGTACACAGTGACCTCGTGGCCCACCTTGTTAAGCTGATCCGCAGCAGCCAGGCCGGCCGGGCCGGAGCCGACGATAGCAACCTTCTTACCTGTGCGCTCGGCGGGAGGCTCGGCGGCCCCCCCGC
>JAKUOU010000079.1:1815-13424 GCA_022451065.1 Pedosphaera sp.
CGATTTTTTTACCGGTGCGTTCCGCGGGCGGTTCGACGTTTACCCAACCTTCTTCGAAGGCGCGATCGATGATCGTGTTCTCGATATTCTTGATGGTCACCGGCGGATTGGTGATGCCGAGCACGCACGCGCCTTCGCACGGCGCGGGGCATACACGGCCGGTGAACTCCGGGAAATTGTTAGTCTTGTGCAGGCGATCAATCGCCTCGCGCCAGCGGTTTTTGTAGACGAGATGATTCCACTCGGGGATGAGATTATCGACCGGGCAACCGGTGCCAGACTGGCAGAACGGCACCCCGCAATCCATGCAGCGCGCGCCCTGCGTCTGTAAATGTTCCTCGGCGGGATTGGTGTTAATCTCGTTATAGTCGTTCACGCGCTCCAGCGGATCACGATACGGCACCGCCTCTCGCTTGAACTCCATGAATCCAGTTGGCTTTCCCATTAAAATATTCCTTCTGGCCGTCTAGGTAACCAGTTCCTGTTCGTATTGCTTGCGCTCGGCCAGCACGCGTTTGTAATCCGTGGGCATCACTTTCACAAATTGGCCAAGCACCGTGTTCCAATTATCGAGCACCTCGGCGGCCACGGCGGAGCCAGTCCGCTCGGCGTGTTCCTCGATGAGACTTTGCAACTCGGCGATGTCTTCGGTGTCCTCCACCGATTCAAGTTCCACCATCTCCATGTTGCAATTCGGTGCGAAGGCGTTGTCCGGATCCCAAATGTAGGCCACGCCGCCGGACATGCCCGCTGCGAAATTACGACCGGTGGGGCCGAGGATGACCGCACGACCGCCGGTCATGTATTCGCAGCCGTGATCGCCTACACCCTCGATCACCGCGTGCGCGCCGCTGTTTCGCACGCAAAAGCGTTCCGCCGCACGCCCACGTAAAAATGCTTTGCCGCCGGTAGCGCCATAGAGGCAAACATTGCCGACAAGAATATTTTCCTCCGGCGTGAAGGTGGCAACCCTAGGCGGATAAATGGTGAGCTTGCCACCGGAGAGCCCTTTGCCAACGTAATCGTTGGCATCGCCTTCCAACTCGATGCTCACACCTTTGGCCAGAAACGCGCCGAGGCTTTGGCCGGCAGAACCGGTGAACTTGATCCGCACCGTATCGTCGGGCAGCAACTCCTCTCCGTGGGCCTTGGCAATTTCGTTGCTTAAAATAGTGCCGACCGTGCGGTTGGTATTGATGATCGGCAACTCGATTTCAACCGACTCGCCGGCCTCAATAGTGCGCTTGGCCAATCGGAGTAACTCGTTGTCCAGCGCGTACTCGAGGCCGTGATCTTGAGTTTGGGTGCAGTAGGTACCCACGTCCGCGTGCGGCTTTTCTATGGGGGTGAGAATGGAACTGAGGTCGATCCCGTCGGCTTTCCAGTGATCGATGGCCTTTTGCATCTCGAGCGCGTCCACGCGGCCGACCATTTCATCGATCGTGCGAAAGCCAAGCGTGGCCATGATCTGGCGTGCTTCCTCGGCGACCATGAAAAAATAATTGACCACATGCTCAGGATCGCCGGCGAATTTCTTGCGCAACTCCGGATCCTGTGTGGCGATGCCCACTGGGCAGGTATTGAGGTGGCACTTGCGCATCATGATGCAACCCATGGTGATGAGCGGCGCGGTGGAGAAACCCATTTCCTCCGCACCAAGCAACGCGGCGATAACCACGTCGCGGCCGGTCTTGAGGCCGCCGTCAGTTTGCAACACCACGCGGCTGCGGAGGTCGTTGAGCACCAGCGTTTGATGCGTCTCAGCGATGCCCAGTTCCCACGGTAAACCGGCGTGTTTAATACTTGTGAGCGGCGATGCACCGGTCCCACCGGTCTCGCCGGAAATCAAAATATGATCCGCATGCGCCTTGGCCACGCCGGAGGCAATGGTGCCCACGCCCACTTCGGACACGAGTTTCACGCTCACGCGCGCGGCACGGTTAGCGTTTTTAAGATCGTGAATGAGCTGGGCCAGATCCTCAATTGAATAAATATCATGATGCGGCGGCGGACTGATGAGCCCCACGCCGGGCGTGCTGTGACGGATGCGCGCGATGGTGTCATCCACCTTACGACCGGGCAGTTCGCCGCCTTCGCCGGGCTTCGCGCCCTGGGAAATTTTGATCTGCAATTCGTCGGCATTCGTTAGGTACCAAATGGTGACGCCGAAACGGCCCGAGGCAACCTGCTTGATCGCCGAGCGTTTGGAATCGCCATTGGGCAGCGGATTGAAGCGCTCGGAATCTTCGCCGCCTTCGCCGGTGTTGCTCTTGCCGCCGAGGCGGTTCATGGCAACGGCCAACCCCTCGTGGGCCTCGGCAGAGATGGAGCCAAAACTCATCGCGCCGGTGCAGAATCGCTTCACAATCTCGCTGGCCGGCTCAACATCCTCGATGGAAACCGGGCCGCCATTCGTGCCTTCCTTGAATTCCATCAAACCGCGCAACGCACAGCGCGCCTTGGTGTCGCCGTTGATGTGGTTGGAAAATTGCTGGTACGAATCAAAACTGTTCATGCGTGCGGCAGTTTGAAGCGCGGCGATGGATTGCGGATTCCACATGTGCTTCTCTCCCTCGGCGCGCCAGTGGAATTCGCCGGGGTTGGGTAGTGATGACGTTTCGTCCTCGACGCGCTCGGGAAAACCCAGCGCGTGGCGGCGAATCATTTCCTCGGCCAACTCAGCGAGATTCACGCCCTGTACTCGGCTTGCGGTGCCCACGAAGCAACGATCAATCACATCGTCCCGGAGGCCGATAGCCTCGAAAATCTGTGCCCCCTTGTAAGAGTGCAAGGTGGAGATACCCATCTTCGCCATGACCTTGAGCATGCCCTTGGCCACCCCCTTGCGGTAAGCGGTCACGATCGACTTGTCATCGATAAATTTCTCGTCATCGGTCAGGCCCTCGCGGCGCGCCTGCCACAACGACTCAAACGCGAGGTACGGGTTGATGGCATCCGCGCCGTAACCAACAAGCAAACAGTGATGATGCACCTCACGAGCCTCGCCGGTTTCAAGCACCAAACCAATCTGTGTGCGGAGCGCATTCTTCACGAGATAATGATGCACCGCACCGGTGACCATCAGCGTGCTGATCGGAATGCGGTCGGCCGATATCGCGCGGTCAGAAAGAACGGCGAGGTTGAAGCCATCGGCGATGGCCTGCCCGGCCTCGGCACAAATGCGCTCCAGTGCCTTAGCCACACCAGCCGCGCCCTCGACCTTGGGGAAGGTGATATCGATTTCCTTGGAGCGCCAGCCGCGGTAATCCATGCCTTTTAGCGCGTGCAATTCCTCGTTGGTGAGAATGGGATGCGGCAGGCGCATGCGTTGGCAGTGGTCCTCGGTCGTATTGACGAGATTTTTCTCCGGCCCAATGTAGCATTCGAGCGACATAATGACATCCTCTCGAATGGAATCGATGGCCGGGTTGGTGACCTGCGCAAAGAGTTGGCGGAAATAGTCGTAGAGCATACGCGGCTTGTCGCTGAGACAGGCGAGCGAGGCGTCGTTGCCCATGGATCCAACCGGATCACGCAGCTCGTGGATGAGCGGCAGAAGCATGAACTGCATTGTCTCGGTGGTGAATCCGAAGGCCTGCATGCGCGGGAGCAGTGTGTCCTTGATCAAGCCGTGAGCAGTGCCGGTGACAGTCAGGTCATCGAGCTCAATTCGCTGGTTGCGCAGCCATTCCCCGTACGGCCTGCGGGTGGAGAAGTCGGCCTTGATTTCCTCATCTGGAATCATCGCGCCCTGCTCGAAATCCACAAGAAACATCCGGCCTGGCTGCAGGCGTCCCTTGGCCTTAACATTGGCAGGATCAACCGGAATCACACCCACTTCGCTGGCCATGATCACGCGGTCGTCGTGCGTAAGATAATAGCGGCTTGGACGCAGACCGTTTCTGTCAAGTACAGCTCCTATGTATTTGCCGTCGGTAAAGGCGATGGACGCAGGACCATCCCACGGTTCCATGAGGCAGGAATTGTACTCGTAAAAATCGCGCTTGGCCTGCGGCATTTGCCGGTGTTTCTGCCACGCCTCAGGCACCATCAGCAGCACGGATTCCTGTAATGAACGACCGCTCATAAGCAGAAACTCCAGCGCATTGTCGAAGTTACCCGAGTCGGAACATTCTTGTTCCATGATAGGATAGAGCTTTTGTAGGTCGTCGCCAAAAAGATCACTTTGCAACGTGCCTTCTCTCGCGCGCATGGCATTGATGTTACCGCGCAGCGTGTTGATTTCTCCATTGTGGCTCATGAACCGGAACGGCTGCGCGCGGTCCCAACTGGGGAAAGTATTGGTGGAGAAGCGCGAGTGCACCATCGCGAGGTGCGTCTGAAAATCGGGGTTTGAGAGATCGGCGAAGTACGTGAACAACTGTTCGGTGGTAAGCATTCCCTTGTAAATCATCACCTTTGAGGACAGGCTGCAGATGTAAAAAAGCAGCGCCTGTTCCAGGGCAGCATCGAAACGCAGTTGATGGCTGGCTCGTTTGCGGATGATGTATAGCTGGCGTTCAAAGTCATCGCCCTCCAGACCTTCCGATGCACCGATAAATAGCTGCATGATGTACGGCTCGGCAGCACGTGCGCTGGGGCCAACGTCGGCCTTGTCTGCTTGCACTGGCACCTCACGCCAGCCAAGGCAAGTCTGACCCTGCTCGGCGATGATGGCTTCCACGGTGGCAATGCACTTCGCTCGCTCGGCCTCGACCCGCGGCAAGAAAACCAGCCCAGCGCCGAAACGCCCTTTCTCGGGCAACTTCACACCTAGTTCCCTCTGTGCGACCTTATCGAGAAAGCCCCACGGCAGCCCGGTAAGAATGCCGCTGCCATCGCCAGTGTTGGCCTCACAACCGCACGCGCCGCGGTGATCCATGTTTTTGAGCATCTGAATGGCATCAAGCACAATCTGATGGCTCGGCACGCCCTTCACATTGGCCACAAACCCAACACCACAGCTATCCTTCTCGTTGGCAGGATCGTATAGACCCTGCTTCTTGGGAAATCCAATTGGTCTGAATCGGGCACTCATCTATTCAAATTGCAAAAAAACTGGGGAAAAATCGTATAAAGAGCAAAACTCGTTTCTTTTTCCCAGACAAGAGCCGTCCATGCGATAACTAGCGTGAGACAGGCACTGTTTAAGGGCGGGACAGCATGCCACTGTCAAAAAGGCTAAGCAATATTTTAATATCTAATGGACCTCATTAGTTTTACTTATTTATGAATTAAATGTGCTTAACTTCGCCTCTTGGTTGGCCAAGCGCTTAAGATGGGTTGCTGCATCGGTTATCGCCTCCCTCTCGCCTGCCAAGTCCGGCACCATTGCAGCCAGACGCCAAAATAGTTCCTCCTCCCGGTTGCCCTGCGCTTTGCCAAGCGTCAATTGCCCTGCCAAGCCGATACACGGCTTATCTAGTCGCTGACAAAGCCTCGCAACCTGCCCAGTCCCCTTTCCCATCAGCGTCTGCTCATCGATCGCCCCCTCCGCCGTGACCACGATATCTGCCTCAACAATTTTCGTTTCCAGATCGGTCGCATTGGCAAACACATCGAAACCGGGCTCAATCGCCGCTCCGGCAAACGCCATCATCCCGAAGCCAAGCCCTCCCGCCGCCCCAGCGCCGGGTGTCACCGAAAAATCAGTGCCAAGCATCTCGGCGGCGACCTTGGCCAAGCGCCCGAGACAGACATCCGCCTTGGCAAAATCTCCCGGTCGTAACCCTTTTTGAGGCCCAAAAACCCGCGTGGCCCCATCGATACCGAGCAAGGGATTTTGCACATCACTCGCCACCGTCACCCTTGGCCATGTCTGTTTCGTCGGCGCCCGGATTGACGCCAAGCAGTCGAGTTCGCACCATCGGTCGATCGCTTTGCCACCTAAATCGAGAAACGCCCAGCCAAGCGACCGCGCCATGCCAAAGCCGCCGTCATTCGTCGCGCTACCCCCGATGCCCGCAATACACTGCGTCACCCCACCCTGGCCAACGGCGAGCAGTAGCGTCCCCACACCGCGAGTGTCCAGATCAAACGGATGAAACCTCCCACGAGGCAGTAGAGCCAAGCCGTTCGACTCTGCCGTCTCCACCACCGCCTGGCGGGACTCGGCATCGAGCCACCAGGCAGCCTGCCGCGCCTGACCAGCCGCGTTGATTCCTTCAAAAACCTGCTTCTCCAAGTTAAGTACCGAAGCCATCACCGGGCCGAAGCCATCACCGCCATCGCTCATCGGCAGAAGCGACAGCGTGTCGCCTGGACAGGCCGCCGCCCAGCCATAGGCAATCGCCTCAGCCGCCTCGCGCGCTTGGAGGGAGCCCTTGAACTTATCCGGAACAATGAGAACTTGGCGTGGCACCTGCAGGAGAAACAACTTGCCAAACAGACCATTGATGGCAATCTGTTTGTGCGTTTTTAGGAAATAAAATGGATAAACCAAAAATAATCGCCTACATGAAACCGTCCTGCGGCTGGAGCGAAGGCGTGCGTGCCGTGATGCGCAAATACGATCTGCCGTTCGAAGACCGAGACATCATCAACGACCCTGAACAACGTCAGGAGATGATCCAGAAAACCGGTCAAATGTTGCAGCCATCTGTTGAGATCAACGGCAACATGCTGGCCGACGTCAGCGGCGACGAAGTGGAAGCCTACATGCTGGCGAACAAAATCGTCGAGGACACAAAACGAGAAGCCGACGCCCCGACCAACCAGCCGTGCGAAAGCGAAATGAGCGAAAGCGAAATCAACTTTCGCTAGCCAAAAAGAGAGAACCGAATTTGAGGGCGGCCTTCAGCCGCCCTTTTTTTGTTCTTTGAACTCATCATACTTCATGAAGGCGGCGACCAGCCCCGCGCCAGCGAAGAACGCAATCAGTGTCCACATCGTATTGGTATCGGTGGGCGGGGTGATCCAGCCGAAATCCACACGCTCGTAGAAGCGGATACTGTCATCTTGAACAAACTTGGATTCACGAAATGGCCACAGTCCCACCAGCGACCCGGCCATCAAGCCGGTGAGAAAGGCGATCGTTGCATCATGAAATGTTGCCAGCACCCACTTTAGTAGTCGTGTAAAAAGGAGTAATCCTACAACACAACCGGCCGAAAACAGCCCGACGATCAGCAGGTCGCGATCGTTCACAGCCTGCAATACGTCGAAGTAAGCGCCCATCAGGATCAAGATGAACGATCCGCTGACTCCCGGCAGTACCATCGCAGAGATAGCGATCGCGCCGCACAAAACGAGAAACGCCATTCGGCCCGCGTCCACTTGGCCAAGCGGCGATTGTATCTGGCTAATTTGAGGCGCAGCGGCCTGTTCGATATTGGCCCGTTCCATCTCAAGTTTGCGGTTTGCATCCTTCAGTTGCTGCTCTGGATCTGCCGAGAAGGTCAATACCAAGATGAAACCAAGGGCCGCCAATGCGCTCAGCCCCTCGACGGCACCAAACCGGCGGATCATCCTCAACGGCATGCAGATCGACACGAGAATCAGCCCGCTGAAAAACCCGTATGTCGGGTCGTGCCACTGTTCAAGGAGCCACACCATCACGCTTGAAAACACAACCACCGCCACCGCACCACCGAAGGCAATACCGATCAAGAACGCCCCGTCGATTCGGCGCCACTCAGCCAGGAATCGTGCCTTCGCGCCGTCCCGGAAGGACACGATCCCCAGCACCACTGTAAACGTGCCGGGGCCAAGGTTGCCCACGGCGGCGATGAGGCGCTCATAGATGCCGAGCGCAAGCGCCATGCTCCCGCCGCTCACGCCGGGGATGATGTTAGCCATCCCGATCAGGAACCCGTGCAGAATCGTTTTGAACTCAGCCGCCATCGCTCGGGGGGATTCCAACCCAGCCAGGCACAAATGGCCAAACAAAAACGGCAGCCGGTCTTGCCGACTGCCGCTTGCTAAAGGGATTTTACTGCCTATTGCAGCTTGGCCAGTGTCTCCTTGATCGCGTCGAAGTTTGGTAGATCCTTCGGAGTCGGCGTTTGCTCGCTGTACTGCACAACACCGTCCTTGTCGATGACGAACGCCGCGCGCGCGGAAACTGAGCCGAAGCCCATCAGGTCGTCAAGCAACACGCCATAGTCGGCTGCAACCGACTTGTTCAGATCGCTTGCCAGCGTGATGCCTATGCCCTCCTTCTGCGCCCAGGCCTCCTGCGAGAACGGGCTGTCCACGCTGATGCCAATGACGTCCGCATTCAGCTCGTTGTAAGCGCCGAGCCCGGCGGTGATGTCGCACAACTCGCCGGTGCACACACCGGTGAATGCCAGCGGCACGAACAACAACACGGTGTTCTTGCTGCCAAAGTTGCTGCTGAGGGTGACATCGGTCACATCACCGGTGCTTTTCGATTTCAGAGTGAAATCCGGTGCCTTGGTTCCTGTATCAATTGCCATGATATAAAATAGATAATAGTAATCGACCTTGTGGCCTCGCCCTTTGTACGGCAAATTAGGCCAATGTCAATCACGCTTGGCCAAGCGGCTTGTTTGCGCGGGGATGAAACGGTAGCTTGGACGGGTTCTTCGATCCCGGGAGGGCGGAGGGTCGCCTCCGGCTTGCCGGGGGAGGAAAGTCCGAACTCCGCAGGGCGCGATGCCGCGTAACCCGCTCCTTGAGCGCGGGATACACGCGGGAGACGGCGCTTCAAGGCGTCGACGACGGCCAGTGCCGCAGAAAACAAACCGCCCGGTTCGCCGGGTAAGGGTGAAAAGGTGGGGTAAGAGCCCACCGCCCCAAGAGTGATCAAGGGGGCACGGTAAACCCCATCGGGAGCAAGACCAAATAGGGAGCCCGGGATGGCCCATCCCAAGGCGCAAGCCATGGCTCCGGGTTGGGTCGCATAAGATAAATGGCCCTCTCCGCGTCCGGCTCGTCCGGTTCGCGCAGACAGAATTCGGCTTACAGCCTGACCGGGATCGGAGACACCTTAGACAAGTGCTTGGCCTTTTTTAAGCATTTGACACGATTAGAGCGCATCCATAGAATTTCTGGCCTTTTGAATTTCTGAACGATGCCTGAAGAAACCACCCAACCCCCGGCCGCTGGCGGTTCGCAAGAATCCAAGAAACAGACGGTGCGGATCAGTCTGCCTCCCAAACCGGCCGCATCGCCGACGATAAAGATTGCCGTGCCGCCCGCCGGAGCAGCCGAGAGCAGCAAGGCAGCCTCCACCATCAAGATCCCCGTTCCGCCCAAGACTGCAGCTAAGGGTGTGGGCATCGCTAAGCCGGCTGCGCCCGCAGAAAAGGAGGCCCCACCGGCAGTGACAGAGGAGCCGGTCGCTGCCGCCGTTGAAGAGGAGGCTGTCGCAACGGCAGCGCCCAAACGGAAAAAAGCCCGCGTCAAGAAGGCAGCTCCCGCAGACAACCCGGTCGACACCGCCGTGGCAGCCGTTGCCGCTCTCGGCGCGATTGGTTTAGCGGCTTTCCTGGCCAGCCTAGGTGGGTTGTTTTAATCCGCGCAGCATACGATTACAAAGAAATGGCCTCCGACAAAGTCGTTACCCTGACTGCAGATAACTTCGACACCGTGGTCCTACAGTCCCCAACTCCCGTACTGGTTGATTTCTGGGCTGAATGGTGCGGCCCCTGCAAAATGATCGGGCCAATGGTTGATCAACTCGCCGATGAGAACGACGGCAAGGCGACCATAGGAAAGGTCGACATCGACGAGCACCAGCAACTGGCCGTCCAGTACAACGTGCAGTCCATCCCCACCCTGCTCGTCTTCAAGGGCGGCGAGGTCGTGGAGCAAGCCGTGGGCGCCCGGAGCAAGGCCGACCTGCAGGGCATGCTCGACAGCCACACCTAATCACGCTCTGCTCCCCGGGAGGATATGGCCTCCTTGATCGAGACCCCCCGCAGCTTTCGCCGCCGTTCTGAGTTTTATCATCAGCTCAGCGTATTGCAGCGAGCCGGCGTCGGCGTGACCCAGTCGCTGGAGCAAACCACACCACCTAACCAGCGTGACCGGCAGCATTTGCTGGAAACCATCGATCGGCTTAACGCCGGTGAAACGTTTTCCGAGTCACTAAAGGACCGTGAGAGCTGGCTTCCATCATTCGACCGGATGATGATTGAAGCCGGAGAGGCCAGCGGGCAGCTCGATGAAACACTGCGAACCCTCTCCGAACACTACACCCAACGCTCGGCGCTCATCCGCGACGTGTTGCTGAGGCTCGCCTACCCGGTGTTCATCGTTCACTTCATCATCCTAATGCCCGGCATCATTTCGTACGGGGCCAGCCTGCTGGGCAGCGGCGGTGCCAGTTTCCTCGGCGCGTTTTCCCCATCGCTGCTAATGGTGGGGGCGCTGTATGCCGCCGTGTTTTTTGTTCTCTACCTTGGTCAAGCCAATCGAGGGTTTGCACTGCGCTATTGGCTCGAGAAAATCTGGCATCGCGTGCCGATGTTCGGCCCGGCCCTGAAGGAACTAAAACTCTCCCGGCTCTCATTCTCATTGCATGCCCTGCTCAATGCCGGGGTCAACGTCCGCGAAGCTTGGGAGAGTGCCGCCAGCGCCTCTGGTTCGCCCTGGCTGGCAACCAGTGTGCGCGCCTGGCTGCCGGATATGGATCGTGGCCTGCTGCCATCAGAAGCACTTAAACAGCGTGAGGATTTCCCTAGAACCTTCCGAGACCTCTACGCCACCGGCGAGGTCTCAGGCCAACTGGACGACTCACTGCAGCGCCTGGCCAAGCTATACCACGAGGACGGCACACGCCATCTCAAGAGCGCGGCCGGGGTGGCCACAGGGCTGGTTTACGGCGCAGTATGTATAACGGTGGCTATCATCGTCATCCAGTTTTGGACGAGCTACTATAACTCCATTCCCAACGCCAACTGATATTCGCGCTTGGCCAAGCGCCTAGCCAAGCACTATCTTCACGGCCATGGATACGCTGCTAAAGTTGCTTCGGGAGAACGCCGCCCTGTCCACCGTGGATTTGGCTGGCATGTTGGAACTGTCCGAGGAGGAGATTCGTGACAAAATCCGTCAAGCCCAGGCCGACGGGGACATCCTTGGCTATCAAGCAATCCTCAGCGACGAAGCCACCGGTAGGGATGGCGTGCAGGCGGTGATCGAGGTTAAGCTGACACCGGAACGCGGCGGGGGATTCGACCGCCTAGCTGAGCGCATCTCTAAGTACAACGAGGTCAACTCCTGCTACCTCATGTCCGGCAGTTATGACGTTCTGGTAATCGTCGACGGCAACAGCCTGCACGAGGTTGCCTCGTTCGTGGCGGAAAAACTCGCCACCATCGAGGGAGTCACCTCCACGGCCACACATTTCCTGCTCAAGCGCTACAAGGAAAAAGGCGTTATGATCGGTAGCACCGAGGAGGTAGAGCGATTGGCCGTCAGCCCGTGAGATTGTAAAAAGTCCGGTACAATTCCGCCAACTTGATCCGCGGTTTCTCTAAACTGACCCAAGCGGCAGTTATAGCAAGCCTCCTGAATTGGGACTCGTTGTCGGGGTGTATACTACTCGTACTATTCAACCCAAATTCGTTAAAGTGACTCTTAACAAACGATCCATTGGTATATGCTCAATAGCATAACCGATAACTAGTCGTGACCTCTTG
>JAKUOU010000008.1 GCA_022451065.1 Pedosphaera sp.
TACGCTCATGACGATCTGTCACCCTAGCTTGGCGGCCATCAGTTCCATTGATTGGGCAATCATTATCCTGTACGCGATTGGGATGGTTGGTGTTGGATTCTATTATTCCAGAAAAATTAACAACACCGAGGATTACCTTTTAGGGGGTCGGCAAATGAAGCCACTCATGGTGGGACTGTCACTTTTTGCCTCGTTGCTGAGCACGATTTCCTACTTGAGCTACACCGGTGAAATGATTCGTTACGGCCCCATGTTCATTACCGGTGCACTTGCCTTCCCGTTTGTGATCTTTGTAGTGGGTTCGTTTATGATCCCCTACTTCATGAAGCTTCGAGTCACATCAGCTTATGAGATTTTGGAGCAGCGACTGGGCCTCAGTATTCGGCTACTGGGATCATCTCTATTCACCTTGATAAGGTTGTTTTGGATGGCCGTAATTATTCATGCAACCACCGACAAGGTCATGATACCCGTCCTTGGTTTGGCTGAAAGCTGGACGGTTACTATCTGCATCCTAATGGGCGTGGTCACCATCATTTACACCAGTCTTGGAGGCCTTCGTGCAGTGGTATTCACTGACGTGATCCAGTCGGGAATCCTTTTTGGCGGTGGGCTTTTAACCGTTGTTCTTGTAGCGAACGAATTGGGCGGTGTCCGGGAATTGTGGCCTGGCGAATGGCTGACGCATTGGGAAAAACCGAATTGGGGTTATGACCCAGAAGCTCGCATGACTTTTGTGAGTATGTTCTTGGCTGTTTTTTGTTGGCACACCTGCACTGCGGGGTCAGACCAGGTTGTCATTCAACGATATTTTGCGACACGAGACGCCCATGCAGCGCGAAGGGTTTTGGTGATCAATTTAGTCGCGGATTTTTTTGCGATGTTGCTAATGGCCATGGTTGGCCTTGCCTTGATCGCTTATTTCACAGCAAACCCGGGTATGTTTGGGGAGAATCAATCATTGACCAACAATTCGGATCAACTTTTCCCTAGATTTATTTCTAAAGGACTACCTGTTGGGTTAACCGGCCTCGTTATTGCCGGTTTGTTGGCCGCCGCGATGTCTAGTCTGTCATCCGGAATGAACTCCACTTCATCGGTCATCACCAGTGACTTTATTTCCCGCTTACGGCCCAAGGAACCTGATGAGAAATCCAAGATAGTCATTGCCCGTTTGGTTTCATTGCTTATTGGCGTGGCAGTTGTTGCCTTGAGTTTGATTGTGGATAAGGTGCCGGGAAACCTGTTTGAGGTGGCCAACAAGGTGGTGAATTTGTTTGTCTCTCCACTCTTTGTCCTTTTTTTCCTGGCCATGTTTGTCAGATTCAGTAATGCCCGTGGAGCTTGGTGCGGAGTGTTAACGTCAATAACCATTGCGGTGTTGATTGCCTTCTGGGAAGAAATAATAGGGGATAAGGGTATCAGTTTTCTTTGGATTATGCCGGCAGCATTTGTTGGGGGAATCCTTGTTGGAATGGTTGCAAGTTTTGCTTTCAGACCAAAAAAGGGAACATAGAATTATGGCACTGTCATCGATACCTAGAGTTTCACCAAAAAGCATTGAATATGTGAACAAGGTTCTGGATATGGGCATTCACAATGCCAAGAGTTCGGGTCTTGATGCCGAACTAGAAAAAAAATTCGCAGAACGTTTTGGCCAACAATATGGGATTCTGATGTCTAACGGAACGGTCACCATGCAGGCCGCGCTTTTGGCTTCTGACATCGGCGTAGGCGATGAGGTGATTGTTCCTGCCTTTACGGTTTTTATGACAGCGGGAGCAGCTTTGTTTGCCAATGCCATTCCGATTGTAGCTGATGTGGATCCGGACACCTGGACCCTGGATCCCAAGGACGTTGAGAGAAAAATCACCTCAAGGACCCGGGCAATAATTCCGGTTTCCATCTGTGGACTATCTCCGGACATGGATCCGATCCTCAAGTTGGCGAAGGAACACGACATAGTGGTCATTGAAGACAATGCCCAATGCTTTTTAGGCTATTACAAGGAACGCGTGGTGGGCTCGATGGGAAATTTTTCGAGTTTCAGTTTTCAGGGCTCAAAACACATGACATGTGGAGAGGGTGGAATCCTCCTTTGCGAGAATGAGGAAACCGCCACCAAGGCACGCAAGGCGTCGAGCCTTGGCTTTTCCAGCATCACGGCAGAACCCGGCAACTCGACCATCCCAAAGGAGCTTCGGTGCCACCCTTCGTTCCAAAGACATACCAGTTACGGCCATAATTTTCTGCTTAGTGAACTGGCCATTGCCCTGGCCCTTGGGGAGTTTGAGCGGATTGATGAACTTGTCTCGATCCGCCAGGAGGCTGCAAGAGAGTTTGAGTCCGTCATCGCCGGCTGTGATTGGTTGATCCCACAAAAAACGCCGGAGAACCATGTGCATAGTTACTGGACATACGCCATGCGAATGAGCAGGGATGACATCGAGTGGTCGGAGATGAGGCGTTTCTTTGTCAGTTTGGGTGGGGACGGTTATTATGCGGCATATCAGCCAGTGCACCGCGAGCCCATTTTCCCGATGCTGAGCGATTTGGTTAAATCGAATCCCGATCGCTTCCCGCATTGGTACGAAAAGATGCCCGATTACAAGGAAACTTCATGTCCTGTTTGGGAATCAATTCAGCCGAATATAATCATGCTTAAAACAAAATATTTTAGCTTGGATTCCGCACGTCACCAGGCCGAAATTTTAGCGAAAACCATTCAGCATTTTTCATGATTTGTGTCCGCCAAAGTTTAAACAACGTCAAAGCCGTTGAAGAATCCTTTAACCGCGATGGCTTTGTCCATATGGAATCCTGTCTGTCACAAGAAGAACTCGGTATGGCCCAGAGGCAGATTGATCGTTACAAGCGAGATATAGTGCCTGTTTTGAAGTCTACAGAGGCTTTCTATGAAGATCACAGTCGACCAAGCAGCCTCAAGCAACTTCAACGAATGGATCAACATGATGAATGGTTTTCGCAGTTTGCACTCCAAACAAGATGGCTGGAACTTGCCGAACAGATGCTTCGACAGAAAGTGGTTCTTAACGGTGTTGAATGGTTCAACAAACCTAAACTATCAGGTAAGCCGACCCCTCCACATCAGGACGGATTCTATTTCTGTCTTAAGCCTGATGAAGCGGTAACCTTTTGGTTTGCCATTGACAGCGTAGATGAAGAGAACGGCTGCCTGCGATATGCCCGAAGAAGTCACCTTGGTGGTATTCGCCCTCATGGTTGCAGTCAAATTCTTGGTTTTTCCCAGACCATCCTTGATTTTGGAGATGATGATCGTGCTGATGCCTATGCTGCATTGATGAAGCCTGGCGACATGGTTGCGCATCACTCAAGNACGATTCATTGGGCCGATGGGAACTCCAGCAAACGAACAAGGGAGAGCCTCGCCCTGGTTTTTTTCTCTGAGCGCGCCCAAAGGGACAAGGAAGCCTTTGGTCGATACCAAGACTCCGTCAACCAGCAACATGGTGAAAACGGAATCAGTTAGATGAGGAAACGTTAGGAATTGCATTCTTGCACTATAAACAGCAGCATCCCACCTGCTCAAAGCACTAAAATGACAAGGTTTCCTTTTATTTGTTGTTCGTTTTTTATCTTCCTTGGCATCCCATTGGCTTCGGGGGAAACGAAAGATTCCACTGCAGTTGATATCGCGGACCGGCGAGAGCTTTTTGTCGACCAGTATTTGGTTCAGGCGCTTGAGGGGGAAGCACGTCAAATCCTTCATCATCCTGTGCCTCGTGAAGTCGTTCTTGTAAGTGATCGCCCCTGGGAAGGGAACGGCCTGAACTATGTGACGGTTTTTCAGGATGGTGACCTTTACAAAATGTATTATCGCGGTGGAGATTATGATCGCGGTGTAACCTCATTGCATGAGCAGGTTTATTGCTTTGCCACCAGCAAGGATGGAGTCAAATGGGAGCGCCCGAATCTTGGGCTGGTCAAGTTTGGCGGATCAAAGGACAACAACATTCTGCTCACAGAGAAAGACGAGGCGCTGGGTTACATCTGTCATAACTTCAGCCCGTTCCTGGATTTGAATCCTAATGCGCCTGAATCAGAAAGATACAAGGCGGTCGGGGGCGGGCCTTTGTTCCCCTTGATCTCAGCGGACGGTGTCCACTGGAAAAAAGCAACAGACAAGCCGATTATCACTGAGGGTGCATTTGATTCCCAGAATCTGGCCTTCTGGGATTCCATCCGCGGGCAGTACCGGGCTTATCATCGCCAGTTCAGGAGTGGGCGTGATATTATGACGGAAACTTCAGAGTCTTTTTCTTCAGGTTGGAGCAAACCAGTTTTCTTGGAGTACTCACCAGATCGAGGAGGCGAGCTCTATACCAATCAGATCACACCCTACAAAAGGGCCCCACATATTTTTCTTGGTTTTCCGACACGATATGAGGACAGGGGGCTGAACCCTTCAACTCGTCACTTGCCTCAATGGAAATATCGCCAATTGCGCAGTAAAATTTCCAGGCGTGAGGGGACTGCCGTTACGGAGGGACTCTTCATGTCCAGCAGGGATGGTGCACATTTTCATGTTTTTCAGGAGGCATTTATCCGCCCTGGATTGAGAACAAGGGACAGTTGGTTTTATGGCGATAATTACCAGAACAACGGGCTGGTCGAAACCAAGTCAACCCTTGCAGAGGATGCTCCCAATGAACTATCCATGTATTTGACAGAGGCAACCTTGCAAAATGGAAAACCGGCAAAGCTCCGCCGTTACTCGCTTCGAATGGATGGGTTTGTATCCATCAACGCACCCATGAAGGGTGGAAAACTAATATCCAAGCCAATTCGGTTTTCCGGCAACAAACTGTCGCTGAATTTTTCGAGTTCCGCTCGGGGTGGAATTCGTGTCGGGTTTACCGATCCGGAGGGTAAACCGTTGGCTGGGTATTCGTTGAATGATTGTCCCTGGATTTATGGGGATTCCCTGACTCGAAGGGTTGAATGGGTTAAATCCGGTAAGATCGTTGACAACGTGGATTCCATTGCAGGACAGCCCATTAAATTGGTTTTTGAGCTAAAGGATGCCGATCTTTATTCGTTCAAGTTTGATTGATCAGTCGCGTAAAAGGTGCAAGGGGTTTACGTTGATTGAACTCCTGGTCGTCATTGCCATCATTGCTATTTTAGCTTCCCTACTCCTCCCAGCCTTGGCCCAGTCCAAGGAACGTGCTTTGCGCAGTAATTGCCTGAGTAATATTCGACAGCAGGCAATTGCCTTGACCTTGTATGCAAATGACTTCGACGATTTACTGCCGATCCGCTCGACTTTCTCCTATTCGCTTTCACCTGATAATAAAATACCGAGAAGTGAAAAACAGGCAAATGAATTTTTAACCGGCTTAGGAAAACTCTACTCTTCTTACATACCAAGCCCAAGGGTCTTTTATTGCCCATCGTTGAGAACGAAAGAGAGCATCAACTTACACTACGATGGGCCGTACGGTTGGCAGAAAAATTATCCATTTCACACAACGGGTGGGAGCAATGGAATTAATTGCGGTTACATCTACTTGTTCGACAGTGATTTCAAGAACTCAAAGCGTTTGAGTAAATTAAGCAATGAGGCATTAAGTTCTGACTTTTTTCCACTCGGTTTTGGGGACTTTTGCCATATGACGGGCTATAATGTGGCCTATGGAGACGGACATGGTGCTTGGTACAGCGATAAAGAACGTGAAGTCGCTCGAACGACAGGGAGTGTTGGATCAAACGACTCAATCAACCGTTTATGGTGGCAACGTTTTGCTGAAGTTTCACCGTGATGCTGTTTTCGCTTAAAACCAAAGGCCAATTTTGGTACATCGTAAGAAACAGTTAATATTGCTGCTTGTTGTTTTGGCAGTGACTTTGTCCTTAGTTGCAAAGACGCCGACTTCCAGACCGTAACGAGCATGATCAAACATATTTATCAGCAATTTTATACGCTGTAGTTGGCTTTAAGCGCCTGAAGCGTGTATTTTAGCGGCGTACCATGTCTCGTACTCTAACTATTATTTGTTTGTCTCTGGTTATTGCGGTCCAAGCTCAATCTGTTACGGACTTCGCCACGCCGGTTCGAAACATCAACGCACCCGAAGGATTCAAGGTCGAACTACTTTATTCAGTACCAAAGCCCCAGCAAGGCTCATGGGTAAACCTCTGCACTGACAACAAGGGGCGCATCATTGTCAGCGATCAGTTCGGCGGTTTGTACCGTTTCCGAGCACCAGCAGCCGGACAGCCGCTGAAGGCCAAGGATATCGAAAAAGTCCCGGCCAAAATCCGTGCGGCAAACGGTCTGCTCTGGGCATTTGGCGCTTTGTACGTGGGGGTCAACGATTACGAGCGCAAGATGGAGAGTGGCCTTTATCGTGTGACGGATTCAGATGGCGACGACCAGCTGGACAAGGTGGAAAAACTTCGAGGCATGACCGCCCGCGGCGATCACGGCATCCACGCAGTGTTGCTCGCACCGGATAAAAAATCCATTTACCTGATAACCGGCAACAACACCACGCCTGCCAAGTCCGATGCCTCGCAGGTACCGTTGCACTGGGGCGAAGATCATCTGTTGCCGCGTATGCCCGATGGACGTGGTCACAACCGCGACCGATTGGCGCCAGGTGGCATCATTTACAAGATCTCACCCAACGGGAAACAGTGGGAGATCGTTTCCTCTGGGTACCGGAATATTTTTGATGGTGGATTCAACCGCGATGGCGAACTCTTCACCTACGATGCGGACATGGAGTACGACTTCAACACCTCATGGTACCGGCCCACGCGCATCTGCCACGTAACCAGCGGATCCATGTGGGGCTGGCGCAACGGCACCGGCAAACGGCCTGAGTTTTACCCGGATACCCTGCCGCCGGTGATCAACATCGGCCCCGGCTCACCCACGGGTGTAGCCTTTGGCTATGGCTCAAAGTTTCCCGCCAAGTACCAGGATGCCATGTACATTCTTGACTGGAGTTGGGGTAAAATCCACGCCGTCCACATGAAACCAAAGGGCTCCACCTACACAGCCACAAAGGAAACTTTCATCACTGGCAGCCCTTTACCCGTGACTGATGCAATCATTCATCCGGGTGATGGTGCAATGTATTTCACCATCGGCGGGCGGCGCGTGCAGTCTGGTTTATACCGCGTGACATATGTCGGCATAGAATCAACCGCACCCGTAGAGCACAATCCAAACATCAACGAACTTACCCGACTCCGACATCGGTTGGAACAATTCCACGGCAGACAACATTCGGACGCGTTAAACGCAGCCTGGCCGCACTTGGATCATCCGGATCGTTTCGTTCGCTGGGCTGCCCTCACTGCGGTGCAGCATCAGCCATTGGCGCAATGGAAAGACCGTACGCTCAATGAAAAGAATCACAACCAACGGGTGGCGGCGTTGCTCGGCCTGTGCAAGGTGGCCGGAGCCGATCCGGCCAACGGCAAACCCGACGCGCCCGTGAACAAAGAATTGGCCGCCGCCGTTTACAACTCGCTGACCAAAGTAGATTGGGGCAAACTGGATTATACTGGCAAACTCACGTTGGTCCGCACTTATCAAATCGCCCTTGTGCGCTTTGGTGACCCTGACGCAGGCACGGTCAAAAAAATTATCGCGCAACTGGAACCACAATTCCCCGCGGCCACCTTCGAGCAAAACTGGTTGCTCTGCGAAACGCTTGCCCATCTGCAGGCGCCCACGACCGCGGCCAAGGGCATCCGACTTTTGCAGGAAGCGGCCACGCAGGAGGAGCAGATTGAATACGCCCGCTCGCTAAGAATGCTGAAGGCCGGCTGGACCACGGAACTGCGCACGGCGTATTTTAATTGGTTTTTGAAAGCGGCCAACTACCGCGGCGGCAAAAGTTTCAGCATATTCATCGAGTTCATCCGACGCGATGCCGTGGCCAGCTTGAGCGAGGAGGAACGCGTGGTCCTGAAGGAATTACTCGCACAAAAGCCGGTGGTGAAGTCGCCTTTCGAGATCATGGCGCAGGCGATGATCGGCCGGAAATACGTCAAGCAATGGAAGCTGGAGGAATTGAGCCAAGCCTCCAAGACGCAGTTGAAAAATCGCAGTTATGAACGCGGCCGCAAGATGTTTGCCGCGGGCGGTTGTTTTGCCTGCCACCGGTTTGCCAATGAAGGCGGCATGACAGGGCCGGATCTCACCGGCTCTGGCGGCCGGTATTCCTCGCACGATTTGCTCGATCAGATCATCAACCCGAGCAAGGAAATCAACGAGCAGTTCGTGCCGGTGGTCGTGAAAATGAAAAACGGCGATATGGTGACCGGCGTCGTGGTGAACCTCAACGGCGACCGCGTGAACATCAACACCGACATGTTCAACCCGAACCAGCAGATCCAAGTGAACCGCCCACAAATCGAGAGCATTGAACCCTCAAAAATCTCACCCATGCCAGCGGGCTTGCTTAACATGATGCGCGAGGATGAGATCATGGATCTGCTCGCCTATATTCTCAGCGGCGGCAACCGCAACCACCCGGCTTTTAAAAAATAAGACCCATAAAAAAATTTCCTCTCTTACCCGCGGTTTTACGGTGACGACTCGAGTCCTTTCGAGCACACCATTTTTCTCATAACCCATCAGGGTGATGGTAATAGTAGGCTTCTGAGTTATCGTCGTAGATTGCCTTTTGTGGCGGAAACTTGTTAAAAAGTTCCAATTTATCAGAGTCTGACAACGGTATTATTGTTTTAAACGCGATGTCTACTCTAACTCCGTAATCCCGATTGGAGCTACCATCCCCCTGATGGGTTACGATAAAATGAAACACCTCCTAATCACAACAATCGCAGCCGTGGTGCTAGTGGGGTGTGGTGAGTCGCAGTGATGTTCGAGAAAGAGGAAAAAAATGTGAGTATGGAGTTGTATTAAGAATATCTTTTTAGACTTCAGCAACTTTGATGTCAGTTTTTCGCGACTGTCTTGGTGACTCTGAAGAAGAGTTTCTCTGCTCCGGGCATGGAGAGATTGAAGGAGTTGGTGTATTCGTGTCCCTGTTGTCCGCCACTGAGAGGGGAGAAGTTGTTCAGGTCCACGCTGGCTTCGACCTTATAGCTGAAGCTGGGTAGTGAATTCCAACCGATGGTGCAGTTGTTAAATGCGTCTAGTTCAATTGTCGCATTCACCTCGTCGTTGGCGATCGAACCATCGAAATATTTCCGGGCGCATTCCCAGGCCTGAATGCCGCAGGTGGAACCCATGATACGCCCGGGGTTATCGTCCACCGGGAAGTGGATACCGCTGTAGAGACGCGAGATGCCGGCTTCATCGGCAGCATCATAGTAGGTGGCCCACTGCAGGGTGATGTCAACGCTGGGGCCTTCCTCGAATTCGAGATACTCGTTGCGGGTGGCGTGGAACGTGCCCATTCCGCCAGGGAAAAAGGGGTTGCCCGTCATGCGGGTCAAGACTTCGGCGGCGGCGCGACTGAAGGCGCTGTGCGCGGAAATGTATCCCGCGAAGGATGGCGTAACGAAGGTGTCCCGTTGATAGGGCAGCCAGGTATCGGCGTGAATCCACTTGGTGCCGGTGAATTCGGTTTCGGGATTCAAGGGTTCACCGCCCCACGCAAAAATAGCCATGCGTCCGGGGACCAATCCGCTATGTTTCTGGCCGATGGCGGCTGTTTGTGAGGTGACCATTTCGATCGATCCGGCAATCAGTGGCAGGCCAGTCGTGTGAAAGCCAGGGCTGTTGGAGTCGCTTGATTGCCCAACAGCACCCATGTAACGAATGCTGCTGATCGGACGGATGTAGTCGTATTTCCGTTTACATCCCCAAGCGGCGATAGCGGCGTCGTGAACGGCACCGTTGAGGGCGAAATACATCTTAACGTCCCATTCAAGTTCATTGAGAATCGGACCGGTTCCACCGATGCGACGTTGAAAAGACGGGTGGTCGGCGACATCGTTGGCGAGATTGTTCCAATGCCCGGGAGGGGTTTCGGAGTCGGGGCCATCGGCCCAGAACTCGGCGACCACGCGTCCGTAGTCGCCATGCGGAACGATTTGGGCATTGTAGGGTAATCCGGTCGCGGGGTTGACAGTGTGTCCCGTGCCGTCGTTATGACCGAGAGTGTTGTTTCCGCGAGATGCCGGTGAGATATCAATCATGTTACCACTCGCAGGATCCAGAAGAGCGCTGTGCTGGATAACGGATACCACGCCGGATTTGTAATCGGCGTCGGTGATTCCACCGAGTTGTGGTGGCATGCCCGGATCCAGGTAGATCGATTCATTGGTCCCGAGTTCCAAGGTGAACGGTCGCACTGCGCCCCAGTGAGATCCGATGAAGATCTGGATCTTGCTGGTGACCAGTCCGTTTTGGGTGAATGCCTCATCAAAGGCGAGGGGTTGCCAGTGATTAATGTTGTCCAACACGGTACCCGGCAGGGCCAAAATAAGAGGATTGTTGATAGGGGCGTAGCTGGGATCGTTGTAGATGATGGTCTCGTTGGAGCGGTCGCTGGCGGCGAAATTGAGGACTGTCGTCGCGACACGATTGCCAAGGGCGGCGGGACTCATACCAGAGGTCTTCGTGTTGTTGGGATCGTATCCCAGCGACTTCAACTGAGTTTCCAATGCTGCCAAGGTGTTGCTCGCGTTGACCGAAAGAGCATACCGGTGGGCCAAGACGCGATATGCGGCATAGCTGATTGCTTCGTGTCTGGCAGCGGTAACGTCGACAGCGGTTGCCGTTTCGTTGTGTAGGTAGCCGATGGCTTTGGTGCCGTATGCCGCCCAAGCGTCCCACATGGCGACGGATGTATGAAAGAGGTTTCGCGCGTGAACAGGCGGGTTGGGGAAGTCCAATCGAATGGCCGCCAGGTTCTGCTCATTCCAGATTCGGGCGATTGAGGCTGCCGAAAGCTGATGACAGCTTAACGCAGTGGCGAGGAAGACTTGTAGCCGGATGATTTTGATCACAACCCCCTCAAGGTTGCGTGTCTACCAATTCCACCACGAGCGCACCATTTTTTCTTATAACCCATCAGGGTGAACGTAATAGTAGGCTTCGGAGTTATCGTCGTAGATTGCCTTTTGTGGCGGAAACTTGTTAAAAAGTTTCAATTTATCAGAGTCTGACAAAGGTATTATTGCTTTAAACGCGATGTCAGCTCTAACTCCATTATCCCGGTTGGAGCTACCATCCCCCGGCGGAAGGGAGTCAACAACCTGATTGAGAGAAGGCCCACCAACACCAGCGTATATATTGCTGTTATTACTGTTCCTATAAATCACGTAAAAAATCTCACTGTTATCAATAACATCGTAGTCCGTCGTATATGCCTCCGTGGTATCCGTTTCCCCTATTGTGTCTGGTGCCGTGTGGTTAACGAAAGTGCTTTGTGCGGCCAAAGGTTTAAACTCAAGAAAGCTGTAATAACTTTGAGTGTAGGCAAGCCAACCGTTTTCAAGCGCTTTAGCCTTGGTGGACTCTGCATTTTTGTTCCTCTCCATTAAGAATTCAATGAGCCCAGACCCTCTATTGGAAGTGTTCATATAACACCACCAAAGATCATTACCAGACGTTGTATAGTGATCAAAACCGTGAGTCTGCTCACCGATAAAGAAAAGTTCGCCTGTGTCCAAGTGATATTGTGCCTCTCTCCAAGTATTAGATTCAATTTTTGTTCTTAAGACAATCCCGGTGGGTATTTCCCTGAATTCTGATGCAGCTTGATAAAAAACCCTATCTTTACCTGTAGGAATTGACACCCCGGAATTTGCCCCTGGAACAATAGACCATTCGATCAGATCATTGGAGGAAAGCAGATGAGAATTTTTAGAAAAATTTATTTTAACCGCGTCCAAACCTTTTTCGATGGAAATTTCAGGTTTATCCGCTAAAGGAGTGAAGCTCAGTAAATAATTTTCAACAAGTTTCCTGTCCGTGTCACTGAGGGCGGAACCGAATATAATCAGTTGCTCAACTTCTCCGACAAAGTCGTAGCCGCTTGAGCTATACGCACCAATGATCATTGACGCGTTAGCTTGGACATTGTTGGAAGGCGTTCCAGCAACATTCAAGTTTTCGCCGTTGGCATAAAAAGCATGGCTGTCAGCCGTTAGCACAGTACTCCAAACCGTGGTTACTCCGTCATAGGCCGTAATATCATCCCCGGCGTAGGTTGTTCCGTTGTACTGCTCCACGACAAACCCTCCCTTGCCGTCATCCCTCTGGTGGGATGTGTTATTTATGCCAATATTATAGACATATGTACCCGACGTAGCAAAAGGGGCATCCGCTTTGTAGTGACCCAGCCAAAAAACGGTGAGTTCCTTGGATTCAGCATTGGAGAGTGTTCCCTCAAGATATCTTCCATCAGCACTGACATTTGTATCGTCAAATATCAGTTTGCCGGGGCGGCCATATTTGATTAGTTCCGGCGCCCCATTACCAATTTGAGTTGAGCGAACGATCATCTCATCCAGAGAATCACCATACCCATCAACTGGAGTCCAAGAAACGACAGATCCTCCATCGCTCTCAACTCCCATCTTGCCGTCGTAGTGGGCCACCAATGATTCAAGCGCCTGGGTTGATAAACCGGGAATATCCGAGTAGAGGCCAACACCTATGCTTCCAAGATACCTCTCAACAAGTTTTCTGTCCGTGTCACTAAGAGCGGAACCGAATATAATCAGTTGCTCAACTTCTCCGACAAAGTCGTAGCCGCTTGAGCTGTATGCACCAATGATCATTGACGCGTCAGCTTGGATATTGCCGGAAGGGGTTCCACCAACATTCAAGTTTTCTCCGTTGGCATAAAAAGCATGGTTGTCGGCTGTTATTACTGTACTCCAAACCGTGGTTACTCCGTCATAGGCTGTAATGTCGTCCCCGGCGTAGGTTGTTCCGTTGTACTGCTCCACGACAAACCCTCCCTTGCCGTCATCCCTCTGATGAGATGTATTGTTTGGACCAATATTATAGACATATGTACCCGACGTGGCAAAAGGAGCTTCCGCTTTGTAGTGACCCACCCAAAAAACGGTGAAATCCTCCGATTCAGAATTAGACAGTATTCCTTCCAAATACCTTCCATCCGCACCGACACTGGTATCGTCAAATATCAGTTTGCCACTGCCATCATATGTGATGAGTTCTTGCCCCCCATCACCGCGTTGAGTTGAGTGGACAATCATCTCATCCAGAGAATCACCATTCCCATCAACCGGGGTCCACGAAACGACAGATCCTCCATCGGTCTCAACTCCCGTCTTGCCATCATAGTGCGCCACCAACGATTCAAGTGCTTGGGTTGATAAATCAGGCACATCTGAGGAAAGACCTTTGCCTAACATGGTACATGTCAGAGACAGGAAGCTAATGGACGTAATTAAAATGTAATGAGAATTCATGATATTATTTCAGCAAATGCAGCTTTATTTTTTCTTTAGATACACGGCAGTGAGAAGGGGTGAAAGCGCCGGTCAGCCACGCTGAAGCTTTCCGAGTACGGAGTGGTGGGAATAGGAGTAACGGCTGTCCCCAGAGGCCAGTGACCTCAGGGGCCCACTCGATGTAACCGCTGCCGGTCCAGGAAAGGGTCAACTGGCTATTCTTCACGACGCTCCGCAGAAATATCAGGCGGCAATTTGGTTAATCAACTAAATTACTCTGTGACGGCGCGTCCAAACTGCGCTGCCTGGTCGGCCGGAATCGTCAACGGACTCGCTCCGTCCACATCCGACCACGGACCATTCACTGTCGGTGCCGACTGTAACGTGCCCTCAAAGGTCACTGTCACCGTCCCGTCTCCGTTGTTCACAACGCTTAGAGCCGGCGTATCACCAACCACCTGGTTGAGCTGCACGTAGTCAATGCCCATCCAATTACCGCCACCCTCTGCATTATAATTGACTCCTTTAAGGGTGATGATGTTGTCATAACCGGACCCGACCTCAGCGTTCACATCTGCCAGACTAAATGGCTCTGTTGTATATGTCTCGCCGAGTTGTGCTTCCCGGATAACGATCTCAGGCTGCACCTGCACGTTATTGACATACACCTCGATGCCGTACCTGGAATCAGCCTGGCCACCATGAAGATTCA
>JAKUOU010000080.1 GCA_022451065.1 Pedosphaera sp.
GTCTGGATTTAACAAAAAGGTTGGCCAGCCTCCGTGAAGATCGCATTAGTAGCAATCTCAAAAAAAAACAAGCTGGTTTCACGATATCTTTTTACTGAAAATGGTTTCCCTAATTCGACAAGTTTTGGGTCGCTGCAAAGAAAATTTTAAATGAATTTAAGGTGTGTTTTGTCCAGTCGATGTTCGACTAGGCGACAGCAATTGCGCCACCTGAACATTGAGCAAAGCATGGTGTGCATCCTTCCAGTAACGGTGTTGCGCTTGCGGCTGACCTCTGGCTCAAGTCTGTAATTCGGAACTAGACAATAAAAAAATGCCTGCAGCCACCATTTGGTTGGGTTACTTCAAATGGCGGTCGGCAAAGTTGAGGTATTGTTCCCAGTCGAAGTCGGTGACATCGTGTTTTCCTGCGCGGATGTGGTAGCCAACGTGGTGGCCAACCGGCTGATCAATTTTCGGTTGTTTGGCTACTCCAACGCCCTTTAGGCCAAACAATTCGTACACGGCGCCGGCGTGGTAGCCGGAGAGGAATTCGCCTTTAGGGTCAGCATGGTCGTCTTTTTCCGCGCTGGCAATATATACTGGGCGAGGTGCAGCTAGGGCGATAAGCATGTGTTGATCTACCGGAAGGTCGTTCACGCGGTCGTTGTATTTTGTGAAGTTGTCGCAGAACCAGTGGGGGAAGCTGGTATTGATCCGTTTGACCGTTTCTCCAAACTGGCGCCGGCTCAACGCAGCGCCGCCACAGCCGGAGTTGTTTGAGATGACCATGGCAAATCGCTCGTCCTGTGCACCGGTCCAGAGTGCGGTTTTGCCCAGACGGGAGTGCCCCATCACAGCAACTTTCTTAGCGTTGATGTCTCGGTCGGTTTCGAGGTAGTCGAGACAGCGGCTTAGGCCCCACGCCCAAGTGGAGATGCTGCCCCATTCATTCGGCTTTGGCTTGGGGTAAAGCCGGTGGACACCATTTGAAAATCCATCGTCATAGTCGGGGTCGATATCACCATAGTAGATCGTGGCCAAGCCGTAGCCGCGGTTGAGGATTTTTTCGATTGCCCAGCGCGAGCGTTTTGCACCTCGGGATCGTTCGTTGGCCCGGTTGTTTTTAATACCCCAATCCTTAATGTTTCGTACCCAGCTGCGAGTGATTGAGATGCCGGGATCGGGGTGAATAGTGTGATTTCCATCGAAGTTCATCGTTAGAAAAGTCGGTACCGGGCCATCAGTATTTTTTGGAAGATAAATGAGCATGTTGGCCTCGGGAGTTTCCTCCTTGCGAGCGAAGGTGATGAGCACCTCGCGTCGGATCGCCTGGCCGTCCAGCGCTGTGGCGTCGTTTTGGATGACCTTGAACTTGAGTCCCTTTGGACGTTTGGGGCTACGGCCGTATACCTGATCGCGGAAAAACTCGAGCACCTCGGTGCGTCTTTTCCCTATCCAATCTTTTGTCGTGGTGATCCTGGTTCCGTCCCGCATTGTGAGCGGATCAGGGAGTTCGTACTTCGGGACCTTGGTCTCGTCGTAGTTTGCGGCGAGTAGGGAGAATTCGCTCATTGTGAGTCCGATTAGGGTGGTGATGGTTAGCAGGAACCGGTGGGTAGGTCGGAGGTTTGTCATACGCGGTATCCAAGCCAAGCGTTGTTGAAGAAGCAAGAACGGAGTGGCAATCTTGACTTGCTTGATTTGTTCAAGTGAGCCAAGTCTTGGGTATGAGTTACCCCCGTTTGATTCCATTGGTTGCATGCATTGCCATTCTAGTTCAGGTGGTCTTGGCGCAAGAGTCTCGGCACGAAAAGTCGTTTCGAGACTGGGACAAGAACAAGGACGACAAGCTTTCGAAAGAAGAGTTACCCAATAATGCCAAACGCAACTTTGAACACGTGGATAGCGACAAAAACGACTTTATCTCGCTCAAAGAGCACGTTGCGTATCTGACCAGAGACAGAGGTAGGCGCCAGCAGCGGCGGCCAAAACTTGAGGGCTTCAATATCATGCAGGACATCTCCTATGCCGGAACGGACAATGCCCGGCAGACACTGGACTTGGCTTTGCCCATAAAGCGAATATCTGACAAGCCGTTGCCGGTGATTGCGTTTATCCATGGCGGTGGATGGCGAGGCGGAAGCAAGGGTGGAGGGCTTAATAGGATTAGTAGTTTTCTGAAATCGGGAAATTATGCCGGGGTGTCGATTGGTTATCGGTTGAGCAATGAGGCTAAATGGCCGGCGCAGATTCACGACTGCAAGGCGGCGATTCGCTGGATCAAGGCCAATGCAAAAAAACATGGCCTGGATGGCACAAGAATCGCCGTGCACGGTACCTCTGCTGGTGGCCATCTGGTCGCGATGCTGGGCACCTCAGCTGGTGTGAAGGCGATGGATGGCTCCATTGGGGTTTACACGGGTCAAAGCACAAAGGTCGCCTGCGTGGTGGATTATTTCGGGCCGACGAATTTTCTCCGGATGAATGACTTTGAGAGCCGGATCGATCATGACGCCAAAGACTCGCCGGAAGGGCTGTTAATTGGTGGTCCGGTTCAGGACAACAAAAAGAAAACCCTCACAGCCGATCCTATTTCGTATGTGAGCAAGGAGGATTCGCCTTTCCTGATCATGCACGGCACGAAGGACATGGCGGTACCGTATAACCAATCAGTTATTTTACACTCAGCACTTAAAAAGATTGGCGTGCCGTCGGCATTGCTGACGGTAACCGGTGGTGGACATGGAGTGGGGGGTGGCGTATTGAATGAGCATCTTCAAAAGTTTTTTGATCACCATTTGTTAAAAAAAAGTGGTGTTTTTGAGAGCCTTACCATACCGGTGGCGAAAACTGCCCGACGTTAAGAGCATAATTTTATAGGGATAACCGAGTTGGTTTTCGCCCTGTAAAACGGGTATTCACTTGACGGTTTAATCGATCGAACCGTAAGCTGCACCGGTTAGGCGCTTTTCATGTTAGGCAATTTTAAGAGCCTGTTTTCCAACGATATTGGAATCGATCTTGGCACGGCCAACTCCCTCGTTTTTGTTCGAGACAGGGGCATTGTGCTGCGCGAACCCTCTGTTGTCGCGATTGAGGCTGGCATGACCACCGTGCTGGCTGTGGGTGACGAGGCGAAGCGCATGCTGGGCCGGACACCAGGCAACATCGTGGCCATCCGCCCAATGAAGGACGGGGTCATTGCCGATTTCGAGATCACTGAGGCGATGTTGAGAAACTTCATCCAGAAGGTTCACAACCGCAAGTTGATTGCTCCACGGGTGGTGGTGGCTGTGCCGTCGGGAATCACCGAGGTGGAAAAACGGGCGGTAAAAGACTCCGCCATCCATGCCGGAGCGAGGGAGGTTTACCTGATTGAGCAGCCGATGGCATCTGCGATTGGCGTGGGATTGCCTGTGCACGAGCCGACCGGCAACATGATTGTCGATATTGGCGGCGGCACCTGTGAGATCGCGATTATATCACTCGCGGGAATCGTATTCAGTCGGAGTTTACGTGTCGGCGGCGATGAGTTTGACGACACGATTACGGCCTACATGAAGCGTGCTTATAATTTAATGATAGGCGAACGCACAGCAGAGGAAATCAAGATTACAATCGGTTCAGCGTATCCACTGGAAGAAGAACTTTCGATGGAAGTCAAGGGCAGGGACCTAAGTGCAGGCCTGCCTCGAATCATGACGGTTCGTTCCGAGGAAATTCGGGATGCGTTAAAGGAGCCGCTCAACAATATTCTTGAATCCATCCGCTTGACGCTGGAGAGGTGTCCCCCTGAGCTTTCGGCCGACTTGGTCGATCGAGGCATCGTAGTCGCAGGTGGTGGCGCCCTCGTGAGGGGCATTGACCAGTTGATTGCCGAGGAGACCGGCCTGCCGGTTCACATCGCTGACTCCCCATTGACGGCCGTGGCTGAGGGGACGGGGCGGGTGCTGCAGGAGTTGCAGTTTTTGCGGCGGGTGGCTTCCAAAAGCGGAGAGTAGCGTGCGTTCGTCCCGTTGAATGACGGGATGAAACGATTTTTTTACAGATCGCAGCAGACGGCGGTTGGGGCGGTACTCCTGACCGTATTCCTGCTACTGGTGATGCCAGAGGGTGTCCGTGCGCGGCTCAAGTCCGCGATCGGAGGGCTCTTTTTGCCCGCGGTCAGCATCAGTACGACAGGCCAGGCAGCTTTCGAATCGCTTGGCCAACTTGGTGTCAGTGATCGCGATTCATACCCCGCAAACCAAGCGCATAGCTCAGGACCTCGAGCGGTATCTTCAATTACAGAATTACAGCTAGAGAATGACCGGCTTGCGGGGGAAAACAAGCGGCTGCGGGAAGCGGTCGAGTGGGGACAGCGGATCCCGTGGGAAACCCGGTTCGCTCGGGTGGTAGGGCGAGATCCGTTCAACTGGTGGCGGCGGATCAAGATCAACCTGGGCGGCAACAAGGGGATTCGCCTCAACCAGCCAGTCATCTCCGTCCGGGGCGAATTGTTAGGACGCATTTCCGAGGTGGGACCGCTGACCTCATGGGTGCTGCTCGTGGGTGATCCCAACTGCAGGTTTTCGGCGTTGCTAAAGGAGTCGCGAAGCCAGGGAGGGATTGTTTCACCCCGACAATACAGCACTGACCCCCGGGTGGTGGAATTGACCTATCTGCCAAACGATGCCGAGGTGAACCCGGGCCAGTCGGTGGTCACCAGTGGGATGGGAGGAGCTTTCCCGAAGGAAATTCCGGTGGGTCAGGTGGTGGATTCATGGGTATCAAAGAATGGATTGTACACCGAGGCGCGAGTCAAACTGTACGCCAATTTGAACCAACTTGAGATCGTTCGGGTGCTTACGACGTATTGAAAAGAAGATCGTGACAGGAAGAGTCAATAAAACCCTTGGGCTGGTGATCGGTGCCTACCTGCTCGTTTTTTTGCAGTCCCATTTGCAGTGGCCAAGGTTGTGGCTGGGCTTTCAGCCTGACCTCACTCCGGCGTTGTTGGTGTGTGCTGGGCTGACGCTGGGTGCCGGACAGGTGAGCACCGCCGCCATGCTGACCGGCTTGTGGCTCGACAGCATGTCGGCCAATCCGCTGGGGCTGAGTGTGCTGCCGTTGTTTATCGCCGGGTGGGCGGTGTTCAGTTTTCGTGAGTTTATCCTGCGGGATCAACTGGTGGTACAATTTTATCTCGGCACCACAGCAGGCGCCGCGGTGCCACTGCTTCAGGTGTGGTTGCTTCAACTGGTGGGCTCAAGTCCATTACTGGGTTGGCAGATGGGAGTCTGGTGCCTGGTCAATGCGCTGCTCTGTGGCGTGGCGGTCCCGGTATTCGGTCGCTTGGCCAAGCTGCTCGACCGCTGGTTTTCTCACCCGCTGCATGACCCGAATCGCTGGCCCAACGAAAATCGCCAGATCGTGCGCGGAAAAAATTGATCGAGACAGAAACCGTGTTTGTATTTGACCAGTTGCGCAGCAGGGAGATCCCGATCCGGGTGATGACGGCGTTCATCCTGTGCTGCATGCTTCTGCTGGCGGTGTGCCTTTGGCGCCTGCAGGTGTCAGCTGGTAATGATTACCGGGATCGCCAGGAAAACCAATCGATTCGCGCCGTGCGCCTTCCGGCCACCCGAGGGCGTATTCTGGACCGCCACCAGCAACCGCTGGCAATGAACCGCCTGCGCTTTGATGTACACATGTACATCGACGAACTGCGCCCCTTGTTTTACACCCACTACATGCGCTTGAAAAAAGGGCGCAAGATGGCCCGGCCCGAGCAACTCGAGTTGGAAAAGGAGGCGCGCTATCAGGTGGTCAGTAATTTGACTATGCGGGTGAGTCTGCGTCTTGGCCAGCCACTGGTTCTCGACAGGGAAAAATTCCACACCCACTACTACAAACACCGTTACAGGCCGATGGCCGTGATGCAGGATCTTTCGGAAGGCCAGGTGGCGCGGTTCGTTGAGCAGGTTTACACCGTTGAGGGTACCTACGACGGTTACCGCGTGGTTACGGCGGTTCCGGGCGTGGACCTGTCTGTCAACCCGGTACGGACTTATCCCAACGACGAGATGGCATTCCACACGCTGGGTTATCTACGCCGGGACGATGATCCAGGTAGCGGCAGAGAGATGCCGGTCCACTTTCGCTATAGGCTACCGGACTACATCGGTGTGGATGGTCTGGAAGGAGTTTACGACACCCTGCTGCGAGGGGAGGCCGGCGCCAAGAGTATTCGTGTCAACAATATCAGTTATCGCACAAGCGAGGACGTGTGGGCCTGGCCGGAGGCAGGTTACGATATTGTGCTTTCACTCGACCGCGACATCCAGTTGGCCGCCGAGGCGGCGCTAGAGGCCAACGGGCCAGAGACTCGCGGGGCAGTGGTGGTGATGGAACCGCACACCGGCGATCTGATGGCGTTGGTGTCGCTGCCGGGGTTTGACTCGAACAAGTTCATTTCTGGGTTTTCGCGAGAGGAAATCACCCGTCTGAACGACGATAGACTCAACCGCTGGCTCAACCGTGCTACTGGCAGCGGTGGCGTGGCGTACCCGCCCGGCTCTATTTTCAAGCTCATTTCCGCTGTAGCCTACCTCGAGGAGGGATTGCTTAATCCCGAGGAAAAAGTTAAAAATCGCGGCTATTTCAGGAATCAAACCCTCTATCCCCATTATTCACTGGATGATACTGCGCCACCGGGCGATTACGATTTCATCAAGGCGTTCAAGAAATCGAGCAACACCTATTTCGTCCACTATGCGTTGACGCCCGACGGCCAAACCGACCAATGGCGGCAGGGAAAGAGGGTGCTTCTTGATTGGGGAAACCGTTTTCGTCTTGGGCAAAAAACACTCACTAATTTACCCGACGGCTTGCCTAGTCCCATTCGTGAGGGGCGCGGTTATTTTCCGGCGCGCGACAACGAGTTAAAAAGAAAGGATCAGTTTGGCGACAAGATTCCATGGGCAGCCGGTGACGTGGCCAACCTCTGCATCGGGCAGGGTGAAATTACCGTGACTCCGCTACAAATGGCAGTGATGACCTCGGCGGTGGCCAACGGCGGGAAGGTGTTACAGCCGCGCCTGGTGATGAGTGTGGACTCGCGGCAAGCCTTTGGCAAAGCGCAGAACCAAGAAATACCGGTGAAGGTGCTCGACGACCTGAACTTGAAGCGAGAAACTGTTGAATTGATACATGAGGCGATGCTCGCCGACGTGGCCGACCCCGATGGCACCGGCCGCGCTGCGCGAGTGCCCGGTTTGGCCATCGGCGGAAAAACCGGCACGGCACAGATAATGGTGCCCACCGGGAAATTCAATCCCCGGACCGGCGTGCGCCTGTTCCGTACCGATCACATTACCTGGTTCGTGTCGTTTGCGCCGATTGACTCGCCGCGCCACGTCGTGGTGGTGATGGTGGAGAGCGGCGAGTCGGGCGGCAGCACCTGCGCCCCGATCGCCGGGAGCATTTATCGAGCGATACGCAATTTGGAACGTGAACGGAAGAAAGGAAGGCCGCGCTTGGCCAAGAAGTGATGGAAACGATCCTGCTCCATATCCGCAAGTTGCGGGTCGATTGGCTGATGTTTGGTGCATTGATCGGCCTGATGATTTTCGGGGCAACATTTGTACTTAGTGCGGCGATTGACCAATATGAGATGAAGCCGCTGCTGGAGACCTTCTTTTTCCGGCAGTTGGTTTTTTATGGGCTGGGCCTGCTCCTGGCTGTGCTATTCGTGGTGGTGGACTATCACCGCTTGGCTGGCTGGTCGCGTGCTGCCTATTGGGTGATGATTTTTTTACTGATTCTGGTGCTGATACCGGGAATCGGCGAGGTGCGCTATGGGGCACGCCGATGGTTTGATTTGGGATTCACCCTCATTCAGCCCTCGGAATTTGCAAAATTGGCGTTTATATTCGCCTTGGCCGATTTTTTGACCCGGCCTAACGAGGAGATGTTGATGCCGGGGGTATTCCTTAAAGCCCTCGGGATGACAGCACTACCATTCATTTTGATATTAAAAGAGCCGGATTTGGGCTCATCGCTGGTGTTTTTCCCGATCGGGATCGCGATGATGTTCATCGCCGGAGTACCGCTGCGGTTCCTTGGGAAATTTCTCGGAGCATCAGCAGTATTGGTAGTGTTTGTAACGATCAACGCACTCTACTTTCCCGCAGACTGGCGAATTTCGCTACAGGAATATCAGCGCCAACGGTTGTTGGTTTACTTTCACAAGGATTTTGCCCCGCCGAACGCCACCCCGGCGGAGCGCAAGGCCGCCCGTGCATTGCAGCGAGAGCGCACGCACAATATACGGCAGGCCGAGATTTCCGTAGGCTCGGGAGGGCTGACTGGAAAAGGGTGGGGACAGGGGCCGCAGACTCGCTTGGGCTATCTACCCAGGGGTGTGGCTCACAACGACTTTATCTTCTCCGTGATCGCGGAGGAGACAGGGTTTTTGGGCAGCATGGCAGTGTTGGCGTTATACACCATCATCCTTCTAAAGGGGATGGAGACCGCAACTCAGGCGAGGGATCGCCTGGGCAAATTGTTGGCAGTGGGAATTGTGACTCTCATTTTTTGCCACGTCTTTGTGAATATCGGCATGCACTTGAGGCTGATACCAGTGACGGGAATACCGTTGCCATTGTTGAGCTATGGCGGGTCGTCCGTGTTAAGCTCGCTGATCGCCATCGCCGTTCTGCAAAACATACAACTACACAGAAATACATATTAAGTTATCATGGTAGAAAAAAAAGCATTTGGCCGCGGTAGAAAACGCGGCATGTCATTCAAGCCTTCGGGCGGAAAGAACCGTAGACCTGATCGCACCAGCCTCAAGGCTCGAGCGAATATTGAAACCATACAAACTACACAGGACGAGATCTACGATACGCGGCAGCACCGCAGTGAGATTGTGCGTGCCGAGAATAAGGCGCACGGACTGCCTCCCGATGCCGATCTCGAGTCGGCCAAGGCGCAACGGCAACTTACCAACCAATCGCCGGATGGCGAAAACGGGACACAAGATGAATTGCCACGGCAAGACAGCCAGTATCAGACCGAGTTTGCCCCGGTGGAACTGCCGGAAGAACCGGCCGGATCCATCAAGGAAAAGGTGCAGCGGAGCGCAAAAAAATTCGTCAGCAAAGTTAAGGGCGTGTTTCGCCCCATAAAGCACACCCACAAGGAGGTGTTAATCAATGCCGAGTCACTTGAGACGCGGGTGGCGGTGACGGTCAAGGGCCAACTCGAGAACCTGATCATCGAGCGAGTTGACGACCTGCGGATGGTCGGGAGCATCTACAAGGGCAAGATTCGAAACCTTGAGGACGGGCTTAAGGCGGCTTTTGTGGACATCGGCTTTGAGAAAAACGCATTTTTGCACTACTGGGATATTATTCCCAGTCCATTAGATTCCTCCTACGACGTGGTGGATCGTGGTAGGCGAAAAAAGGACAAACCCAAGATCACCAACAAGGACATTCCGAAGAAATATCCTACCGGCACGGAGTTAACAGTTCAGGTTACCAAAGGGCCGATTGGAACCAAGGGGCCGCGCGTGACAACCAATGTCCTGTTGCCGGGTCGCTACCTGGTCCTGCTGCCCAATTCAGAGCAGTCGGGCGTTTCCCGGAAAATCGAAAACCGGGAGGAACGGACACGGCTCAAGAGAATTGTTCAGGAACTCAATATTCCCGATGGTATGGGGGTGATCATACGTACGGCAGGGCAGGGGCAGCGTAAGGGCTATTTCATACGTGACTTGGCCATTTTGCTTCAAACTTGGGAAGGAGTGACCGACAGGGTGAAAAGCCAGAAAGCCGGCACGTGTGTTTTTGAGGAGCCAGACCTGATCGAACGTACGGTCCGCGATTTTTTGACTGAGGACGTTGAGCGCATCGTCGTCGATAATGCGGCTGAAACGGAGAGGGTAACAAAATTAATCGGCCGCATCTCCAAGCGGTCGCTGGAAAAGGTTCAACGCTATCCCTACTCCGAACCGATATTTGACCGGTTTGGGGTCACGCGCCAGCTTGAGACAGCCTATACGCGCAAGGTGATGCTGCCCAGTGGTGGGTACATCATTATCGACGAGACCGAGGCATTGGTGGCGATAGACGTAAATACCGGCAGCCACCGGCATAAGGGTAAGAACAAAAAGGAAAAGGACAAGACACTGCTCCAAGTAAACCTCGAGGCTGCGGAGGAGGTTTGCCGGCAACTCCGGCTTCGTAACATTGGGGGGTTGATTGTGTTGGATTTCATCGACATGAAATCATCGCGGGATCGGCGTGATGTGTTCAATCGCGTTCGCGATGGACTGCGGAAGGACAAGGCCAAGTCCCACGTGCTGCCAATCTCGGACCTTGGCTTAATGGAGATGACGCGCCAGCGCCAGTCCGAGAGCGTTCGTGATTCCGCCTACGGTGACTGCGAGCACTGCAGAGGCCGAGGCAAGCTCAAGAGCCCATTGACCATGAGCGTGGAGATCCAACGCAAGCTCAGCGAGATCATAAAGAAACGGGATAAGCTAAAACAACGTCGTGAAGAAGAGGCCGATTTCAAGCTCCGAGTCAATGTTCACTCAGGTGTGCTGGACCGGCTTCGCAACGAAGATGAGGACATCTTCATCGACATGGAGAAGCGCTATCTCGTAAAAATCTCGTTCCGCGGTGAGCTGGGACTCCACCCGGAGGCGTTTGAGGTATTCGACGCCATCACAAACAAGCGCTTGGCCCAGGTGGAACAGTAAATTATCCGTATTTTTCCAGGGCGTTGATCGCCTTTTTTGCGCTAGTCAAACGCTTAGTGACCTATAGCTGGTTTACTGTGATTACTCGGATGACCTCCTCCAGGCTTGTGATGCCGCGCTGAACCTTGGCCATTGCATTCTGCCAGAGGGTGATCATTCCTTGCTTGATCGCTATGTCGTGCAGCTTACTGGTTCGCAGTTTCTGGATGACCCCTTCGCGCACGAGTTCACTCGAATTAAGCAGTTCGGTTACGGCTACCCTGCCATGGTAGCCGGTCTGAGAGCAGCTGTCACAACCGGCGCCGGTGTAAAAGACCGTCTCTTCCGCGAAGCCTTCGGGCAGTAGGGTGAGATGCTCGGGTTTTGGCTGGTCTTTGGTTTTGCAGCGGGGGCAGATGGTGCGTAAAAGACGTAGACCTAACACCCCTGTGATGCTGGACGCCAAAAGAAAGGGCTCGATATCCATGTTGATGAGGCGTGCGTAAACACCGGCCGTGCTGTCGCTGTGGATGGTGCTGATAACCATGTGGCCGGTCAGGCCAGCCTGAACGGCGATGGCGGCGGTTTCAGGGTCGCGTATCTCCCCGATCATGATTGCTTCAGGGTCCTGGCGCATGAGTGAGCGAAGCGCCATAGGGTAGGTGAACCCGCGGGAGTTGCTGATTTGTGACTGGCTGATCATCGGCAGGTTGAATTCCACCGGGTCCTCCACAGTGCTAATGCTGATGGTTGGTCCGTGGGTGTCAATCAGGTGGCACAGCGCGGAGTAGATTGCCGTTGTTTTTCCTGAGCCGGTGGGGCCGTTCAACAGGATGAGCCCGCTGGGTTGGCGGATGATTTTCTTGAAGCTTTCAATCGTGTCCATCTCGAAGCCAAGCGTTTCGAGATCGAAGCTGCGGTTTTGAGGGTCGAACAAGCGGACGACAATTTTCTCTCCGCGCACCGTAGGAAAGATGGAGACACGTAATTCCACATTACCATACTCGGGACTGGCTGGGGCACGTCCTTCCTGCGGTAGTTCGGTCTCGTAGGTAACCAGGTCTGCCATGACCTTGAAGCGGCCTGCGATGCGGTCGAGGAACTCGTGAGGCAGATGCGTGAGTTCACACAGGATACCTGATAATCGCAGTCGAATGGGGAGTGTGCTTTCCCAGGCTTCGATGTGGATGTCACTGGCTTTCTGTTGAACCGCGTCGAGGATGATGTTGTTAACGAGAACCGCGATGTCGATCTGCTCGAACGATTTGACGGCCCGTATGTACGTCGAGGTCAGGTCCATGGATGCGGGATTAGTAAGTGTTGTACCACCCTAGGTCACCTACTTTTTGCCGTTCAACCTCCAATGAGGCTCATCGTACGTGCTGGTTGAACAAAGTCGGCTTCGTTGATTCGGTGCCCTGGTTCTTTCTTGAGGACGATCTGCTGCAACCGGGTTGCCAACTCAGCGGTGCCGGAATCTTTTCGTAATGAGGGCTTGAGATCGTGCTCGTGGTGGCTAAACAGGCAGGTACGGATCTTGCCGTCAGCCGTGAGTCGAATGCGGTTGCAGTTTCCGCAAAAGGGTTGCGTGACCGGGGCGATAATCCCGACCTCGGCTGCACCCTTGCCAAGGGACCATCGGGAGGATGTCTCGGAGGGGTTGCTGGAGGGGAGGCGGGTGAGCGGGTATTTGGACTGGATTTGACTGAGAATCTCATTGCCAGAAACGACGTGGTCCTTGTGCCAAGCCTTCCGGGAGTCAAGGGGCATGAACTCGATGAAGCGCATGACGATCTCCTCATCCAAGGCAAACTTGGCCAGCCGCACGATTTCGTGGTCGTTAAGCCTTCGAATGATCACAGCGTTGACTTTCAAGGGGGTGAGGCCAATCGACTTGGCCAGCTTTATCGATTTGAGCACTTCTGCTAGGCCGTCACGACCGGTGATTTTTTTGAAGTTGTCCCTGTCGAGTGAATCGAGACTGATGGTCACCCGGCCAAGTCCGGCCTCCTTGAGGCGTTTGGCCAAGCGGGGGAAGTGGGTGCCGTTGGTGGTCAGCGATAGGTCGCGGATCGAGTCGATGGCGGCGATTTGAGAAATCAGCGACTCGACGTCCCGGCGGAGCAGCGGCTCGCCACCGGTAATCCGAATCTTGTCCACGCCAAACGATGCCGCCACTTTAACGACACGGACGATCTCCTCAAACGACAGTATTTGCGATCGAGGTTTCCATGGGTAAGGCAGCTTGCCTGGTATGGGCGCGCTGCTTTTTGCCCCTGGGGTAACTGGCTGAAAAAAGTTGGCTGCTTCCTCGGTTTCAGGAAGACAGTAGGCGCAATTGAAGTTGCATCGATCTGTGATGCTGATCCGCAGGTCGCGTATAACGCGGTTGTGAGAGTCTAGAAGAATCGATGGGCCGCTCATGGAGTGGCCCCATTGGGGGGCGAATTGGTTTCGATCGGGACGATTTTCACCGTGCCATCCCTGCGAACCTCCACGTTGAGGTCGGCGGTGGCGGTTGTCGTTTTTTGCCTTGTCTTTTTGCTCATGCCCATCAACTGGGCCCCGCCCTTTTT
>JAKUOU010000081.1 GCA_022451065.1 Pedosphaera sp.
CACTACAACAATGTTACGATACACCATCGGCGAACTGCCGTAGCCTTGGTGCACCTTGTATTTGCCGATCGGTTTCTGCCAAAGAATTTTGCCGTTCAGACTAATCGCCGTAGCGTATGCCTGGTTCCCGATCACAAAGTTGACAAACAGTCGCTCTCCGTCGTGCACCACCGCTGTCCCGGCATGCGAGGCGTGTTTGTTCAGTCCGATCGCGAACTGCCCTTCGTGCACCTTGGTTTGCCAAACGACCTTGCCGTTGGCCTTGTCGATGCAGAGCACGGCCTGAAACATTTCATCCTCATCCGCCGTCGCGCAGTATATGCGGTCGCCCACTACCGTCGGCGTGCTGTGTCCACGGCCTGGGATGGGCGTTTTCCAGACAATGTTCTTTGTCTCACTCCACTCCGTTGGCAATCCATCGACGAACAGTGCTTGGCCATCGGATGTAAGTCCGCGCCAGTTCGGCCAATCCGTTGGAGCAAATTTCGACTCAGCAGCCAAGCTCTCGGCCAATCCAATTAACAAAAAGAGTAGAGTGAGTTTGTGCATGGTTATATTTATTTGCCGGGCCGGCAGCCTTGCCGAATTACCATGCATGGACAAGGTGAATCAGCGCTTGGCCAGGCTGTTACTGGCGGAGCCAGCGGGTGGCTTGGGCGACGCTCCACTGGTATTTGCGGGCGTGCTCGCGGATGAGGAATGGGAGGTTCCATTCGCCGTCCAGCGTGAAGACGGGAGCCAGAATCTCGCGGAGGGTGTCGAGGGTTTCCGGCGCTTGGCCAAGGCGCTCGCGGCCGCCGAGCCACTCGGCCTTGGGCGTGTACTCCTCGAGCCAGGTGCAGGGGGAGGCGATGATGAGTTGGCCCCCGGCGGCGACAAGGCCTGGGAGTTGCTCGAGGCACTTGATCGGGCAGGGCAGGCGGTCGATCAGGTTGGCCATCAGCACGACGTTGAATTGGCCAAGGCCTTCCCGCAGAAACGTGGCGTCACCCTGCTCAAAACTCACGCGAGTGCGGTCAATACCGCTTGGCACCTCGGCGATGGCCGCTTGGCAAAGCTCGCCCTCGATGGCAAACGAATAGTCGAGTTGGCCCTCGCGCTGAAGTTGGCTGGCATTGGCGATGAAGCTTTCGGACAGGTCGATACCGATGGCTTCGGTGCAGTACCGGGCGAGTTCGAACGTGGAGCGGCCGACGGCGCAGCCGAGGTCGAGCGCACGAGCGTTGGGGGTGAGCCGCTCAGCGGCGACGCATTTGTTGACGCAGCGTGAAGGATAGCCGAGCGCGTCGCTCGGCCCGAAACACCACGGCAACACCTCCTCCGGTTTACCGTAGTGAAACAGCAGGTACTCGGAGAGTGCCTTGGAGGTCTCGTAAAACCCCTCGGCCATCGTGTTATTTGTCCGCCTTTTTGATCGGCGCATCCTCACGCTTGACGGCCCAGAGCAGTCCGCGGGCGACAAAGTCGAGGTAGCGCGAGTCTGCGACGGTGAAGGTATTGTGGCCGATGGAGGTGCTAAAGACGCGGGTGCCGTTATAGATATTCGTCCACGCGACGACCGCCTTGCTTTTGCCCTGCGTGCCGCGCGCGACGACCTTAATGCCGGGAAACAATTGCACGTTGTTGTAGAGTTCCTCATTACCGGTCGTCCAGTTGTTGATGCCCTTGGTGATGTACGGGACGTTGTTCTCGAACGCGATCTCGATCGGTTTCTTTGGACCGTGGCCGGTGGATTGCAGGCCGATGTACTCATACCACTTGGCGTTGGCCGCGCCGGGCTCCACCGGTTTGCGGAAGTTGCCGAAGCGGTAAGAGTGCATGGCACAGTGGAGGTTCACGCCGGGGATGCCCTTGCGGTGCGGTGCGAGCACGCCGGCGATGACCTTGGGGTCGGTCTGGCCGGCGGCGCATTCGTCATGGATCACAACGTCGTAGCCCTTGGCGTAGTCGGGGTTGCCGAAGATGGCCAACGGCGGGTTGGTGCTTTTATCTGGCGAGTGCACGTGATCGACAACGACGTTGATTCGCGCCTCAAGCCCCTCCTTGAGCAGGTCTTTTTGCTTGGCGTAATCGTGACAGCAACCACCGGTGATCAGAAGCGCACGCAGCGGTTTCTTTTCTGCAGCGGAGAGTTCCCCGGCAGTGAGACCGGCCAATGTGAGAATGCAGGTGAGTAAACGCATGATGTGTGGGGCAAAGAGTAGGCGGCTTTTGGCGAAAGTAAATCAATCTCCGGCGAGCGCCCGGCGGAGGTGGTCGGCCGGTTGGTAGTTTTCGAGTACGACGATCGACTCACCGTTGCGGTGCATTCGCACCTGGGTGACGGTGATATCGGGGGTTTTGCTTGGTGAAAAAAGGATATCATCGTGCGTGGCGTTTTGGGTCCTGGCAAATTTGTCGGGAGTCAGGTCGCCGCCGAGGTGGTCGCTGCGGCCGGTGGCGACATGCATGGTTCCGAGGATTTTCTCGTCCTGAATGTCTCGACCGGACACCGGCAACACCTGCGTGCCAAAGCCAAGTTCGCCAAGTTCGCCAGTGACCGGGTCGTCGGTCAGCTTGGCATTGTGCTCGTCAAGGGTAGACCGGTCGCCGCGGATCAGCGTGGCGCGTGTGACGCGGCCGCCGGAGACTTCCTGCAGGCCAAGCGTGCCGTCGGCGTATTGCATCGGGAACGCGCCCTTGCCGCCGGTCGGCACGAAGTAGACCTCGCCGGCGGGAAGGTTGGCGACGTCCGGCTCGTCGGAGAGACAGATGCCGTGGCTCTTCTGCGCCTCCTGCCGGCCGCACTCGAGTTTGAGCGTGTGTTTGTCGTTACTCACCTGGAAATCGATTTCAAAAAAATCCGCACAGGTTAAAGCCAAGCGCATTTTCTCAGCGTCCTTGCTGACTTCGTTGTAATCGACTGCAAGTCCGCTGTTTAAAATGATGTCGTTTACTCCGTGCAGTGTGGCACCTCGAAAACCATATTGCTTGGCAAATGCCGTCAGCGGAGCTGTGGCGGAGTAGGTTGATATACAGAGGATGATGTCATAATTAGGGTAGATATCTTTCTCAAGGCTGAGTCCGGTACCATTCTGTGCCACGGCACGGTCGGGCAGGTCGAGGTTGCTGCCTCCGGTTTCTTCGTAGGCAAAAAACTCGCCTCCGATCAGGCCAAGCTCGGACATCGTGCCATCGTGTAGTGCTACGTAAAACGAGTCGTGTGCATGACGTTGGATGGAAAACCGTTCATCTTTCAAAAAGGCCCAATCCTTGGCAAGACCAAGGTCTGGTAGATCTATTAGGATGCAAACACGCTCGCTTTTTTTTGGGCGAAAGGTGTTTTGAAGTAATCGAGAGAGTGAAAAAGGCGGAAAACTAAAGTCAGACATAATCTATGCAAAACTCGCAATTATAATATGTTAGACAAATTCAAATCAGGCTACTTGCGTTTGCCCTTGGGATCGAGGTTCTGCTTCAGTTCTTCCGCGCTGACCGAGGATTTGATGCCGTTCTTTGGCACCTTGGCCTTGGCGATCCAGAGCAGGCCGTTGAGAACTGATTTGCGATAGTTGTCGTTGCCCCAGTTCACATGCTTGTGTCCGCCGGTGAAGCCAAACCCGCGACCTCCGTCCTTGCGTTCATAGGCCCACATCATGGTCTCCGGCCGGCCTTTGTCGGCTTGGACGTGCTTGTAAGGCCCCTTTGGCCAGACGTACGGTCCATTGCGAACCTTGTCGCTCGGGATGGCCACAAGCAGCGGGGTGATTTTGCCAACGCCGTCCTTACGGAAGCGCATGTTAAAATACCATTCATCGACGACCTTAAACGGCTTCACGCCGCGAGTGATCGGGTGATTGGGAAATTTGTTGAATTCAGGCGCCCACATCGGGTTCACTGAAAATGCATGCTCGTAGTAGCCGCCGATCCAGTCCTGCATGTATTTGCCGGGATCGCCCCTGGGTACCTCAACACCGTAGTGCGCACAGCCGATGCCCACACCGTGCTTGGCTAAGCCGTCGATCAACTTGGCGCGGTTCTTTTGGATGGCTGGATGTCCTCCTCCACCATCGGCGTAAATCAAAACCGCGTCAGCACCGTCAAAAGCGGAATCATCCTTGGGCCAGCCAAAATCGTGCATCTCGGCTTTGATGCCTTTGACCTTGTTGAGGCAATTCTGTAGGAGCAATGAACCGGCGCGAAACTCATGGTCCCCGGGCCCGTGGCTTGGGCGACCAGCGATGAGAAGAATCTTTTTGTCAGCGGCGAAACCGCCTCCCAAGCCACTGATCAAAAGAGTGGCAGCCAGTAATGCATTTTTTGCCGCAGTGTGCATGCGGGAAGCAAACGTCATTTTGACAAAAAAATTAAGCCAAAAATCGCTTGGCCAAATAGGGTGGCCCGGTTAGTTTGCCGGCCCGGCTTGACCGGTATCGATATGCTTTGGGGCATTTTAATTATTTTTTTGGCAGGCGGAGTCTTTGGTGCTTCCTTCATGATGGATAGCCTTGAAGTCGCTGCCGTCTACAAAGAAATGGTGATCGGTGGGGGGATCGGTATTGGGGTTGCATCCGTTATTTTTGTCTATGTCGCGCTTATCGTTTACGGAATGTCTAGCTCCACTGGGCGGAAAACTTTAATGGGAGCGGGGTTATTTTTTTTGTTATTTGGTGCTGCCACTTTAGTTTACTTTGATACATGGTTTATGGGTATGGCATCGGTTCCTATTTTATCGGTTGTTTTTTACTCAAAGTGGCTCGGTATTCCCTACATCATTAATGGTGGCTTTTTATGCAAACTGGGATCCTTTAGCGACTAGGTGGTGATCATGGGCACTCGATTCCCATGTCATACCTGAGCACAGCTTCTTCTCCTGTTCAAAGTCTTTACGTGCACGTGCCGTTTTGCGCTACCAAGTGCGAGTACTGCGCTTTTTTCTCCGAGCCATCCAGTGGCGAACAGATGAACCGCTTCGTCGATGCGCTGATCCGTGAGATGGAACTTGTCGCCTCGTCGCTCAAGCCCCGAACGATTTTCTTCGGTGGCGGCACGCCGTCGCTGCTCAGCACGGCTCAATGGCGACGCGTCCTAGAGGCGATGGAGCGGCTGTGCCTGCTCGGCGCCGACGAGTGGACGGTCGAGTGCAACCCCGCCACCGTCTCGGCGGAGAAGGCCAGACTCCTTCGCGAGCACGGCGTCAACCGCATCTCGATGGGCGTGCAATCGCTAGACGAGGGATTGCTCGACCGGCTCGGCCGAATCCACTCGCGCGAGATGGTGTTCAAGTCGTTTGACCGGCTGCGCGCCGCCGGCTTTGACAACATCAACCTCGACCTCATGTTCGCCATCCCCGGTCAGACAATGGCAATCTGGAAAGCCACCATGGCCGAGGCGATCGCCATGGGTGGCGAACATCTCTCCTGCTATGAGGTGATCTACGAGGAGGACACACCGCTTTACGAGCAACTGCAGGCTGGCGAGTTCGACGTCGATGAAGCAGTGGCGTGCTCGATGTACGACGAGCTGATCGACACCGCTGATGCCGCTGGTTTTGTGCAGTACGAGGTGGCCAACTTCGCGCGGCACACCGGCGACCCAGTTGCCGAACTGCCGTCGGGTGCCTGTCAACACAACATCAACTACTGGCGCGGTGGCGCGTGCCAGGCGCTTGGACCCAGCGCGACCGGCTACGTCGATGGCCGTCGCATTCGCAACATCGCCAACACTGAGCGTTATTGCGGGCAGCTTGCGCTTGGCCAACGGGCACACGAGTCGGTCGAGCAGCTCTCACCCCTGGCCAGCGCAGGCGAGACCGCGGCATTCGGCCTTCGGATGAATACCGGCTGGCCGTTTCGGTTGTTCGAGCAAATCACCGGCTTCGACCTGCGCGCAGGCTGGGCGGGAGACATGCAGCGGGTGGTGGATTCGAACTGGGGCGTCTGCACTGACGAGCGATTTCACCTCACGCGGCAGGGGATGCGCTACGCCGACTCGGTGGCCGAGTGGTTTATTCGGCCGGAGGCGTGACGGCCTGCACGGCGTGGTATCGCCCAATCGGCGGCGCGTCGATACGCGTGGTTTGGCCGTTTGGCCAGTCGATTTCAACAAACTCGGCCGCAGTAGCCTGGCCAAGCCCGAAGTGGGCGATAGGCGCGTGTTGCGAGCGGTACGAGTCGCCGTTGACAATGTAGCGCCACTGGTCGCGCCCGCCGGCCCGAAGGTGAACCTTGGTTCCGTTGAGCGATGGGCAGCCGGCGCTGCGGGCTAGGCGGAAGCCCACCCAGCGGTTGTCGTTTGGCCAAAGGTTACGGGCTATAAGCAGCCCCTGCGACGCCTCAGGCCAGACGGAAAAATGGGTGAAGAATAGGTCAAGACGGCCGTCGCCGTCGATGTCGCCGCTGACGACATTGCGCGAGTCAATCTCGTGCGATGCGTTCATCAAAAAAGCCACATCATCGAGTGCCTTGTTTTCGCGGTTGAGCAGCAGTCGGTTTTTCTCGTAGCCACCGTATGAGTAGCCGGCGCCGTACAATCTGCTGGACATGCCTTGGATGTAGATCTCCATCGCAGGGTTCGACTCGGAGCTGGCGTGGTAAATGTCGTGGCACCAAAACTGCCGCTCGTAATCCTTCACCGAATCACGGCTCTTGTGGCCGTTGGCGATGAAGATGTCGGTGTCGCCATCGTTGTCGGCGTCGAACGATGTAGCGCCCCAAGACCAGCCGGTGTTGGCCGCGTGATCGCCCATCGGCCGCTGTGTGATTTTTTCCCCGTCACCAAAGTAAAGTCGGTTACCGAATGTTAGATCTCCCAGCCGCTCGGTGTAGTGCCGGTGTGTCGGCGGCGCAAGCTTCATCGACAACAGCCGCTCGGCAGTCCACGAGTTCATCCCGATCATCAGAAAATCCATTCGGCCATCGGCGTTGTAGTCGGCGAAGGTATGCGCCATGCCGAAGCCGTAATGATTCTCGACGAGCCGCTCGGTCGCATCGGTGAACTTCCCCTTGCCGTCATTGAGGTAAAGATCGACACCAGCGAAGTCGCTGACGACGACCAGGTCCAGATCGCGATCGTCGTCGATGTCGGCGAACGACGCGCTGTACGATCGTCGGTGGCGCTTGGCTGTAAGGCCGGCGGCGGCGGTGCTGTCGATTAGTTGGCCGGTACCGTCGTTAAGCAGCAGGTAGCCGGGGAAACCGTCGTTGGCGTCGTAGATTGGCGTGGGCATTTGGCCCTTCACATACGGCAGCTTGTACTGGGACAACCACAGATCCGCATCGCCGTCAGCGTCGATGTCGCCGGTGGTCATGACCATCGGGTCGAGGACTTTTTCCGGCGCTCGCCAAGCGAACCGAACTTCACCATGGAACGTCCCATCCCGCTGCCCCTCGATCAGATAAATGCCATCGTGTCCGCAGGCCACAACATCCACCACGCCATCCCCGGATAAGTCCTCAAGCGTGACGTTGAATACAATTTCGTTGAATTTCGGGCAGAGCGGCTCTGCCTTGAAGCGCCCCTCGCCGTGGTTGCGATAGATGCGATTTTTACAGCCCATGATCACCTCGACCATGCCGTCGCCGTTGAAGTCGTACAGGATGAGCGGGTCGATGAAGATGTTGCCGTTGTTGGGCGCGATGTCCTGGCTGCTGGCCGGGTTGAACGCCGGCGTACCGGTGCGTTCGAGCCACTCGAGCCCGGCGAGGTCGATGCGATCCGGCTTGGCCAAGGTCTCCGGCGTGAGTTCGGTTGGTTGCCACTTCACACCAATGTCGCCGCGCAGGATGCCACGCTTGGCCAAGGTGCTGTTGACGAGGTGCAGCGAAATCCAAAAGACCGACGTTGGCCCGCCATCGGCGTGCGGGTCGAACCGGCGGTGTCGCCATTCGCTCTGCTCGAGTAGCCAGCCAGAGGCCTTCCAGTGGTCAAGCGCCTGGCCAAATTGTTCCATTGACAAGGACGGTCCGCCTTTGGCTAGGCGGATGCGGCGGATGCCCGATTCCCACTCCTCGGCCGGCTGCGGTTGGCCAAGCTGAATCTCTCGAAATGTCATGCCACCGAGCAATTGAAACGGGTCGGCACCGGCCCGGAGCTTGTCCCAGATTTGAATTACCACTTCACCATACTGCCGTGAGGTCATCTCATCAGCCCACACGGTGGCGTTCCATTGGCGGTGCTTGGCCTCGATGGCGGCGACCTGTTGCATCACTTGTTCATCGACAAGGCCACCGGTCAGGGCTGACTCGGGCGCGGGGGAGGGAGGTTGCTCGCGCGGGGAGAACAGCACCACCCCCGCGCTGAGGAGCAGCACGGCGAGCACCAGCGCCAACACTCTGCCTGGGCGGAACAGCACACCGGGATTGTCAGCACAACCGGCTCTTTTTCAACGGAAATAAACGGCCAAGCAGCTTTCGTTCCCTTGACACCGATCTTGCCTCTGCGAAGATGCCGCCCCTTTTTTATGGCCGAGACCAATTCAAACGAACGGATGGAAAAAATCGTGTCGCTCTGCCGGCGACGCGGGTTCATTTTCCAATCCTCGGAGATTTACGGCGGACTCAACGGGTTGTGGGACTACGGCCCGCTCGGCATCGAGCTCAAGCGCAACATCAAGGAGGCGTGGTGGCGTGATATGGTCACCGTGCACAACGAGCGCGTGCAGCCGGAAGGCGCGCCGCGACCCTTCCAGATGACCGGCATCGAGTCGTCGATCATCATGCACCCGCGCGTGTGGAAGACGTCCGGTCATTATGATCTGTTCAGCGACATGATGGTCGATTGCCGTGAGAGCAAACGTCGCTACCGTCACGACCACATCAAGGGCGCCTGGGTGGAGCACGACGGTCAGAAGGCATTCGTTACCTGCGTCACCGACGGCGACGCGAAGAAGGAGGTCAACCGGCGAGCGCTGCAGTATTTCAAGCTCAAGGCGAAGTATGCCGACAAACTGATCTGGCATGGAGATGTCACCGACTTGACCTCAATCAGCGAGACAAACCAAGTGCTCGCCCCTGACGCGAAGGAACTTGGTACGCTCACCGAACCGCGCGAGTTTAACCTGATGTTCGAGACGAACATCGGCGCCATGCGCAGCGATGACAGCACGGCGTTCCTCCGGCCGGAGACGGCGCAGGGTATGTTCGTCAACTTCCGCAACGTGGTGGATAGCAGTCGCATGAAAGTGCCGTTCGGCATCGCGCAGCAGGGCAAGAGTTTCCGCAATGAAATCACGCCGCGAAACTTCACCTTTCGCACTCGCGAGTTCGAGCAGATGGAGATGGAGTTTTTCTGCCACCCAAGCGAGTCGCGCGAGTGGTATCAATTCTGGCGTGATCGCCGTTTCCAGTGGTACGCCGATCTTGGTATAAAAAAGGAGCGGCTCATCCTGCGTGACCACGAACAGGCCGAGCTGGCGCACTACTCGGTCGGCACAGCTGACGTTGAGTATGCGTTTCCATTCTGTGAGGAGGGCGAGTACGGCGAACTCGAGGGTATCGCTCATCGTGGCGACTTTGATCTACGCTCACACATGGAGGGCAAACTCATCCGCGACGGCGAAAAACTCGTTGTCGAGCTGGGGGAAGATGGCAAGCCGAAATATCCCGGCAGTGGCAAGGATCTCACCTACCACGACGAGGAGGCCAAGGAACGGTTTGTGCCGCACGTCATCGAGCCGGCCGCCGGGGCTGACCGTACCGTGCTGGCGTTCATCTGCGACGCCTATGACGAGGAGGAGATCACCAACGAAAAAGGCAAGACTGAGACCCGTGTGGTGATGCATTTTCATCCGCGCATCGCGCCGGTCAAGGTGGGCGTTTTTCCATTACTCAAAAACAAGCCTGAGTTGGTAGCCAAGGCGATGGAGGTTCGCGCCATGCTACAGCCATACATGACCGTCTTTTACGACGAAACCGGTGCGATTGGCCGGCGCTACCGTCGTCAGGATGAGGTCGGCACGCCGTTTGGGGTGACGATCGATTTCGACACCACCGGGGAAAACGGCGAAGAAACCAAGGACACCGTCACTCTGCGCGAACGGGACAGTATGGAGCAGCGCCGGGTAAAAATCGAGGACCTGCTCGGCATCCTGTTAAAAGAGATCATGTAACCGTCGCGCTTGGCTAAGAGGGAATTGTATCCAATCTATTCTTGATTCTGTGAGAATGTATTGGTACTCGTTCGCGGCCTTTCTGGGCACCTGAGTAGCAACATGGCTAACGGACAAGCTTCCCTTACAGACACCGGTTTTGGAAAAACCATGCGACACGACGCGTGGTGGGTGCAGCCACTGTTCACGTTTCTGGGGCTGTCGACGTTCATCGTGTATTCCACTTGGCGAGCATTCCATGGGCAGCATTTTCTGGCGGTGGATGGAGGTACCAACTACCTGTCACCATTCTTTTCCCCGATTGTTTACTTTCATGATTTGCCGACGCTGTCAGCGGATTTGAAATCAGCCCTAACCGCTCATGCTTGGCTGGGCACCATGCCGGGTTGGGTGCCCCACTGGGTTTCGCCGGCGTTTTTTATCCTATGGGCACCGGCTGGTTTCCGGTTCACCTGCTATTACTATCGGGGTGCCTACTACAAGGCTTTTTGGGCTGATCCCATCAATTGCTCGGTGAGTGAACCTCGCAATAGCTATCGCGGCGAACACAAGTTTCCACTCATATTCCAGAATATCCACCGATACTTTTTTTACGTGGCGGCCGCCTTTATTTTCATCCTCAGCTACGATGCCTGGCAGGGCATGTGGTTTGCCGCTGAGGATGGTGGCAGGAAGTTCGGCCTGGGCATCGGCAGCTTAGTGTTGTGGGGCAATGTCATCTTTCTGGGCGGCTACACCTTCGGATGTCATTCATTTCGACACCTAATTGGCGGCGGCATCAACAAACTTTCCAAGGCGCCAGTGAGCTCAAAGTGCTACGAGTGTGTCGGATGTCTCAATGCCAAACACATGATCTGGGCGTGGTGCAGTTTGGTTTGGGTCGGGTTTACGGATTTTTACGTCTGGATGTGTGCCAGCGGTACTTGGACCGATTTTCGGATTTTATAAATGGGAGATTTTCAAACACACGAGCATGATGTTTTGGTAATTGGTGCCGGCGGCGCGGGATTGCGAGCAGCCATTGAGGCAGCGGGGGTTGAAGGCTGTTCGGTAGGATTGGTCTGCAAAAGCCTTCTGGGCAAGGCGCACACTGTGATGGCCGAGGGCGGCGTGGCGGCGGCGATGGCCAATGTGGACGAACGCGATGGATGGGAGACGCATTTTGCCGATACGATGCGTGGCGGGCAGTATTTGAACAATCCAAAAATGGCGGAACTGCACGCGAAGGAGGCGCCCGATCGCGTGCATGAACTGGAGGCTTGGGGGGCGCTTTTTGACCGAACGCAGGACGGGAGGATTTTACAGCGTAACTTCGGCGGGCACGCGTATCCGAGGCTTGCGCACGTGGGCGATCGTACGGGGTTGGAGATGATTCGTGCGCTACAGGACCACGGCATTCATCAGGGCATTGAGGTGTACATGGAGTGTACGGTCATTGAGCTGCTGAAGGATGGTGAGCGCGTGGTGGGCGCGTTTGGCTATGACCGCGAGCGAGGGCGGTTTCGGCTGTTCAAGGCGAAGGCCATCGTGATGGCGACCGGTGGCATCGGGCGCGCGTTCAAGGTAACGAGCAATAGTTGGGAGTACACCGGCGATGGCCATTCGCTGGCGTATCACGCGGGGGCGGATTTGCTGGATATGGAATTCATCCAGTTCCATCCCACGGGAATGGTTTGGCCGCCGAGCGTGCGGGGGATTTTGGTGACCGAGGGCGTGCGCGGCGAGGGTGGTATTTTAACGAACAGCGAGGGCAAGCGGTTCATGTTCGACGACATTCCGGAGCTTTACAAGGACTCCACTGCCGACACGCCTGAGGAAGGCTGGCGCTATGTGACCGGCGACAAGGAGGCGCGCCGACCGCCGGAATTGCTGACACGTGACCATGTGGCACGGTGCATTTTGAAGGAGGTTCGCGAGGGGCGCGGCAGTCCGCACGGCGGGGCGTTCCTCGACATCGCGTGGATTAAGGAGAAGTTCGCCAATAGCGAGGAGCACATCAAAAAGAAGCTGCCAAGCATGTATCATCAGTTCAAACAGTTGGCGAATTTGGACATCACGAAGGAGCCGATGGAGGTCGGGCCGACGACGCATTATGTGATGGGCGGCGTGCGCGTGGATGCGGAGACGCAGATGTCGACTGTGTCCGGCTTGTTCGCCGCCGGCGAGGTGGCGGCAGGGCTTCACGGCGCAAATCGGCTGGGCGGGAATTCGCTTTCGGATTTGCTCGTTTTCGGCAAGCGCGCGGGTGAGTACGCGGCGAAATTTGCGCAGGAAAATGGAGCCGGCGAAATTGATAACGCTGAGGTGGACGTCCTCGCCAAAGCCGCACTGGAACCGCTGGAACGCGACGGGGAAGGCGAAAATCCCTACGAAATCCAGCGCGAATTGCAGGAGATGATGCAAGACAAGGTGGGAATCATCCGCGAGGACGGGCTGATGAAGGAGGCCATCGACGACATCGCCAAGCTCGCCGAGCGAGCGCCCAAGGCCGCCGCACCGGGCAATCGTGAGTACAATCCCGGCTGGCATACGGCACTGGATTTGAAATGCCTGCTAACTGTCAGCGAGGCCTCCGCGCGGGCGGCGTTGGAGCGGCGGGAAAGCCGTGGCGCACAGACGCGCAATGATTTTCCAGACAAAGACCCCGACGATTGGGGCCGGCACAACCTGCTTCTCCGCAAGGGCAACGACGGTTCGATGGAGGTCGAGAAGGTGTCGGTGGTCCCACAAACCGACCAGCAGAAAAAAATCATTAAGGACAACCAATAATGGCGAAGGTGGATTTTAAAATCTGGCGCGGCGACGGCGAGGGCGGAGGATATCAGGATTTCTCCACCGACGTCACCGAGGGCATGGTTGTGCTCGACTCCGTGCACCAAATCCAAGCCGAGAGCGCCAACGATCTCGCCTGCCGCTGGAACTGCAAGGCCGGCAAATGCGGCTCGTGCAGCGCCGAGGTGAACGGCCACCCGCGCCTCATGTGCATGATGCGCATGGACGAGGTGCTCAAGGAAACGCCCGAAGGCAAGCCGGTGACTATCCAGCCGATGAAAGCTTTTCAGGTGGTGAAGGATTTGGTGACGGACGTCTCGGGCAA
>JAKUOU010000082.1 GCA_022451065.1 Pedosphaera sp.
CCGTTGAATATCGGGCCAAGAGCCGCGATACTGGTGAGTAATGTTATGGTTAATCTTATCCGCATCTCGAAGTAGAGTGCGTCCACGGCGGTTCACCGATGGTACGGGAAGGGAGCTTACCCGACTTGCCCAAGTGGTAAAAGACGAATGTCATGAGGATGTGTCTTCCTGATTTAGTGTTTGCAGCGCCGCTTCGCGCTCCAGCAATGCCGGGTGGTCATAGTGAAAACCGCTATACCACGGGTGCGGCGTGAGGTTGGCCAGGTTTTCCCTGTTTAGTTTTCTGAGCGCGGTGACCATCGGGACACTGTTGCCGGTGGCGTCCGCGGCGAAGGCATCGGCTTCGTATTCAAATTTACGCGACCAAAAGCTCGACAACGGTGATAGCCAAAACGTCACCGTTCCAGCCAAAAGGCCGAACAGCAAAAATGCCGGTGCATGGCTGGCTTGTACACCAAAGCCAAACGAACCCGCAAACCAAGGTTGTTGGGCCAGGAAACTCAAGACCCAAAACCCGGCGAGCGTGATGATGAACGACCATGCGATCATTTTCGGCACATGCCTGAGCTTGAAGTGGCCGATTTCGTGTGCCAGCACTGCTTCGAGTTCCTCTTCGTTGAGTTGCTCAAGAAGAGTGTCGAACAGCGCTATTTTTCGACCTTTTCCTAAGCCGGTGAAAAAGGCATTCGAGTGTTTAGAGCGCTTGCTTCCGTCCATGACCTGGATGCCGGCATTGATGAATCCCGTGCGCTTGGCCAGTTCGTTCAATCGATCTTTCAGTGAGCCGTCCGGCAGTGATGTGAATTTATTGAACAAAGGGAGGATGAAAACCGGCGCTAGCACGCTCATTAACAGCTGGAAGACCACAACCACTCCCCATGCCCACAACCACCAATACTCGCCGCTTTTCTCAACCAGCCAGAGGATCAGTGCCAGCAGCGGCACGCCGATAGCAAGACTCAACACGATGGCCTTGGCTTGGTCAGTCCACCATGTGCGCTGGGTGGAGTTGTTGAAGTCGAACCGCTCCTCAAGCCGGAACTGTGAGTGCCACGAAAATGGAAGGCTCAGCAGCGATATCATCAGGATAATAATCCATAGGGCGAGCGCCAGTCCCCAGTGGGTTTGTCCGCTGATTTCCACGATGAGGCCGAATAGCTCGGCCAACCAACCGCTGAATAGGAGGATACAAAGGAGCGCCGTACTATAGGTGTCTGAGACTGTCCCAAACCTTGCCTTGGACAAGGTGTACTGCACTGATTTTTTGTATGTTTCCTGGTCCATGATTTCTCGAAACGCCTCCGGGACTTTATCAGCATGATTTCGGACATGGGCGGCATTCAATCCATCGAGCCACAGCTCAAAACAATAGCGAATCAAAATCAGGCCAAGGGTAACGGTTGCGAAAGTGCTCATTAAGTGGTTACTGTTTGTTTAAGGTTTCGTCGATTGAGTCGTGCAGGGCGGTAAAGATTTTTTTGACCTGCTGCTGTGTGGTGCAGAACGGCGGCATGATCACGATCACGTTGCCGATGTGACGTGTTAAAATGCCGCGCTTGGTTAAGCTGCTGCAGACACGTATTCCGGCCTGTTCAGTCAAGTCGAAAGGCTCGCGTGTCTGCCAGTTTCGAACCAGTTCCACTGCCAGCACACATCCAGCCTGTCGAATGTCGCCCACCTGCGGCAGGTGCCATAGCCGCTTGGATTCGGCACAAAGATTTTCGGCAAGTTTTTTGCGCTTGGCCTCCGTGGCCTTGGTCTGCAGCAACGTGAGATTCGCCAGGCTGGCGGCGCTGCCAAGCGCGTTACCTGTGTAGCTGTGACCGTGGAAGAAGGTCTTTAATTCGGAGTAGTCGCCAAGGAAGGCGTCGAACACTTCTTGGGTGGTCAGCGTTGCGGCCATCGGTAGGTAGCCGCCGGTGAGCCCCTTGGCCAGACAGAGGTAGTCGGGCTGTACTTCTTCGTCGTGGCTAGCGAAATATTGCTCAGTAGCGCGACCTAGGCCGCTCATCACTTCATCGGCGATGAGCTGGGTTCCGTGCCCCCGGGCAATTTCCGCGACACGACCGAGCCATCCCTTTGGTTGTGCTATCATGCCGGCTGGCCCCTGCATGCCGGGCTCGATTAGCATCGCGGCATATTGGCTGCCACGTTTTTCGCGTTTGGTAAATTGCTGCTCCACTTTGTCGATGCACTCGAGGTTGCACTTGCGGGTGTCGCGTGCGTCGGCGCGCTCCGGCTTGGCTTTATTGAATGGGCACCGATAGCAGTATGGCGACATGGCCTTGTCCGTTTTGAACAGCATCCCGGAGTAGGCGCTATGAAACAGTTCGATGTGACCTGCGCTGACCGCCCCTACTGTGTCGCCGTGATAGGCCCCGTCGAGCGAAAGAAATCTTGGCTTAAGGGCGCGACCGGTGCGGCGTGCAAATTCGAAGGCCAGTTTAATGGCCACCTCGATCGCAGTTGAGCCGTCGTCGGAGTAAAAGACCCTGGCCAGGCGAGGCTGCCGCTTGGGCAAGCCGGTTCGCGGGTTGGTTAGTTTCACCAGTGCTTGGCCAAGTAGCGAAGAAGGTTCGCTGGCCAGGCCAAGTGCCGAGGTGTGGGCAACTTTGGTTAGCTGTTTACGAATGGCGGCGTTGATCTTAGGGTGATTGTGGCCATGAAGGTTGGTCCAGATAGACGAGTTGGCGTCGATGTATTCCCTGCCACGGACATCCCAAAGCAGCGCCCCTTTGCCCCGCTCAATGACCAACGGTTCACCTCTGAGCCAGTCGCGCATCTGGGTGAATGGATGCCAGAGATACTGCTGGTCGAGCTTGGCCAGTGCGTGCTTTTTCATTCTTCAACGAGGCTGATTTCGCCAAACGGCGACAGATCAAGTTCGAAGCCGGTGCCGAAGGGTTGGCTGTTGACGCTGGTCAGGTCGATTTGCCCGTCGCGTATGTCGAGCGTCGGCCAACCTCGCTCACTTATTCTGTACAATCCGGTGTGAGAATCGAGCACCTGCCTCTGGGTGGCTTCCGGAAACTGTGACAATCCCGCCATGTAGTGGTGGCCGTTACGCTCGACACTTTCGATGCCGAGCGCAGCCATCACCGCGAGGTCCTGAATTACGGCGACTGGGCCGACGTTGCACAAATCCTCACCGCTCATGACGGACGTGTGTCCGGTCTCACGCCGAGTGTTGAGTAGGCAGGCGTTGGCGACCCCCTTAAAAATGCCCTTGCAGTTTTTATGACTCGTCCCGGCGTAGCCGAGATCTAGCGCTGTGGGCAGACTTTTGATTGTGGCATCGGATTCATCGATAATGATCGGGGGGCGGCTCGGCCAGTTATCGAATCCCTCCTTGACTGACTTTTCGAGTGCGATGTCGCGGTGCAGTGGTTGCTCGACAAAGAGGAGGTGTTGAAAAAAAGAGGACAAGGTTGAGTTGTCTGTCAGACGGATCCAGTGTTTGCGGAAGTCGTCGACGGATTTGAACTGCTCGTTGCCATCGAGACTGAATGCATGGTTGCTGGGGGCATGTTGATCTATGGCGGCGGCGACGGTGCGCAAGCGCTCCAGGTCAGCGTCGATATCCCCGGTGATCTTGATTTTGAAATGGCGTAGACCGTAAGCATGGATGCATTGGTCGAGTGATTGCGGTAACGAGTCGTCGAGTTTTTCATCATCCGGGATGGTGTCGGCGGACAGCGGATCAGCCAAGCCGACCGTGTGGCGCGGGACTACACTGGCCAAGGGGGATCGCGGAAGTAGTTCAAGGGCGGAGCGTTTGGTCAAGGCCGGATGAATCGCACCCGGCTGGAAGCCAAGCGTGCCATCACGCAGCGCTTGGCCAAGCGTTTTGCTAGTGGCGCGGCAGACCGACTCGATCAGAGCTCGCTCTACCAGCGAAGTTCCAAAGTGTGCCAGCAGTGGGGCGATATTCTCTGAGTTCGCCCAATCGGCTTGACGCTCATAAATTCCCTGCCAAGCGGCGAAGGCAGTCGGGGCTTCGGTTCCGATCGTGTGGCTTATGGCCTGTCGAATTACCTGGAGCATGTCGGCGACCTCCTTTTCTAGTGGGTCGTCCGGCACCTTGGTAAACCATTTTGGAGGCAACAGGTCGGAAGCGACTCCCCTCGACAGCCGTCCGTCTACATTGGTATCGAGCTGGACAAACACCATCGGCACCTCGGTCATGGTAGCGATGCCGTACTTAAATGGCATTCGCGTCTTGAGTTGAATCTGGTGTATGGAGGCTCCGGTGATGTTCAACGGCACACCAAAGTCATAATCTGGCAACGCTCGTTCTTCAAGTTCAGCTGTGATCCGCTGTTGGGCTTTGCCTGATGGATGGAGTAGGGTACCGTGCCGTCCATGCTGCTCCTGTTCATCGGGGACATTGTCGGAAAACCAGGCCGCAAAGCGGTGCGATATTTTTTACCGAGACTCAGGCAATCCCGTGGGATTGATTTTGTTGTGGCGAACGGTGAAAATATGGCCGGTGGCTCCGGTATTACACCGGCGACCGCGAGCGAGGTGTTTGAAGCGGGCGTGGACGTGATGACATCCGGCGATCACCTTTGGGATCAGCGCGAGGTGGAGTCGTTACTGCACAGCGAATCAAGACTAGTGCGACCGTACAACTATCCCGAGGGCACTCCAGGGCAGGGGTTTGTCGTCAGGCAAAAGGACAATCTTCCGCCTGTGGGCGTGCTGAATTTGCAGGGGCAAACATTCATGAAGCCGATCGAGAACCCTTTTTTCGCCGCCAACGAAGCGGTGGAGGAGTTAGTAAAGGAAACTTCCATCATTTTTGTGGACATCCACGCGGAGACAACGTCCGAAAAAATCGCGATGGGACGTTTTCTCGATGGACGAGTGAGTGCCGTGGTGGGCACCCACACGCATGTGCAGACTGCGGACGAGCAGATTTTTCCAGGCGGCACGGCTTTCCTGTGTGATGCAGGTTTTACCGGCCCGCAGGAAAGCATTCTCGGCCGTGAGATCGAACCGATCCTTCGCCGTTTCATGACGTACCGGCCGCAACGATTTGGTGTCGCTACTGAACGGGTAACATTGAACGGGGTGTTAATCGATATCGACACGGCCACTGGCAAGGCTCGATCCATCGAGCGAATATCAGAGTTATTGACGGAAAAAACCGAGGAATGAGCCGTGAGCAACAGAGCCAGTGGGACTTTGGTGGAGCGCCAGATACCGGGAGGGTGCGCAGGGTGTATGGTGTCACCGAGCTGAACCGAGAAGTAAAGGGCTTGCTGGAAAAGCAACTCGGAACGGTCTGGGTGGTCGGTCAAGTCACTGGCCTGCGCAAACAGGCTTCTGGTCATATTTATTTCAGCATCAAGGATGAAGATGGCCAGTTGAGCTGCGCACTGTTTCGAGGGGTTGATTCGGAAAAGCATTCGCTGCTCGAGGACGGGGTTCAGGTGGTTCTGCAGGGGAAGGTCACGGTGTTTGAGCCAAGGGGGCAGTATCAGCTAATTGTTCGCAAAGTGGAGTTGCAGGGGCAGGGGGAGTTGCAAGTCAAGTTTGAGAAGCTGAAGCACAAGCTCAAGGCCGAGGGATTGTTTGAACCCGGACGGAAACGATCGCTGCCCGATTTTCCTGCCCGATTGGGGTTAATCACATCGCCGACTGGTGCGGCAATTCGGGACGTGCTCCATGTCGTTCAGAGACGTAACCCTTCGCTGCAAATTGTGCTGAAGCCGTGTCGAGTGCAGGGCGAGAGTGCCGCAGTGGAGATGGCTAGAGCGATTCAGCAACTGAACCTATGGAGCACTGGGCAGGATGAGGGCGAGGCGCTTGATTTGATTTTATTGACTCGCGGTGGAGGGAGCCTGGAGGATCTTTGGGCGTTCAACGAGGAAGTGTTGGCCCGTGCCGTACACCAGTCGGAGCTACCGGTGGTGTCGGCCGTGGGGCATGAGATTGATTTTTTGATCACCGACTTCGTGGGTGATGTCCGGGCTTCAACACCGAGCGTGGCCGCCGAATTGATCACGCAGGATGTGTTTGCCTCACGTGGGTTTTTGGTGGAGGCCTCTGCACAGTTAAACCGCTTGGCCAAGCGGCGAGCCGGGTTGATCAAGAGCGACTTGCTGGCTCTTTCGCACCGACTGAAGCAGGCGCATCCGCGTCGGGCTCTGGATGACGCCTATCAGCGACTCGACAACCAGTACGACGATCTGAATCGCTTGACCAGGCAGGGGGTGGCAATCCGGCGAGACAGTCTTCGGCTGGCCAGACAGCGCTTGGTTTCGCTCCGGCCAGCCGCCCTGGTAGCGCGGCGGAGAGAGCAGCTAACATGGCTGGGACACCGCTTGGGTGATGTGCCGCGCCGTAAACTCGGAGATCATCGTGCAAGGTTTGGGAGGGCGTTGAGTCGTCTTGAACTACTCTCGCCCAAGGCTGTCCTGGCTCGAGGCTACTCGATCACCTATGACGTAAAGACAGGTGCCGTATTGAGGGATGCCAAGAATGCAAAAAGCGGCCAAGTGTTGCGAACGCAACTGCATGCAGGCGACGTCAGCAGCACGGTCAACGCCTCGGAAACTTCCCGCTAATATTTCGACGAGCGCGTTTGATAGGATTCATGAGGCAAACTCCTCAAGCTTTGAAATATTAAATAACCTTTTATTCCCACTCGATGGTCGCGGGAGGTTTGCTGGAAACATCGAGGCAAACGCGGTTCACGCCGTTCACTTCGTTGATGATTCTGCTGGAGAGCGTCTCGATTACTTTGTAGGGCAGTTTTACCCAGTCAGCCGTCATGCCGTCCTTCGACTCCACGGCTCGCACGGCGATGGTGTACTCGTAGGTTCGTTCGTCGCCCATCACGCCGACGCTTCGCACTGGTAGCAGCACCGCGAAGCTTTGCCAGATTTTATAGTACAGATTATTGAGCTTCATTTCCTCGACTACAATCATGTCAGCATTGCGGAGGATTTCGCAGCGCTCGGGCGTGACTTCGCCAAGAATCCGCACTGCCAGACCCGGGCCGGGGAACGGCTGGCGCATAACGATCTCCTTTGGTAGTCCCAGTTCGGCGCCGAGTTGGCGAACTTCATCTTTGAATAGGCAGCGAAGCGGTTCGATCAAGGCGAATTTCATCTTCTCGGGCAGGCCTCCGACATTGTGGTGGCTCTTGATAAGTGCTGCCGGGTTACCGCCGATTGGGACCGACTCGATGACGTCGGGATACAGTGTGCCTTGAGCGAGGAATCTGGCCTTGCCGACCTTGCGTGTGGCCTTTTGAAAAACGTCGATGAATGTGTTGCCGATAATTTTTCGCTTTGTCTCGGGGTCAGTGACGCCGCGCAGTTTGCGCATGAACAGGTTCGCGGCATCCTCGTAATGGAGCTTCACCTTGAAATTGCCGGCAAACACTTTCTTGACGACGGCCGCCTCGTTCGATCGCAGTACGCCGTTGTTCACGAAAATGCAGGTCAACTGTTTGCCAATAGCCTTATGGATCAGCGCTGCGGCGACACTCGAGTCCACGCCGCCGCTCAACCCGAGAATCACCTTTTCCTTGCCGGCTTTCGCGCGGATTTCATCAACAGCCTGATCGATGTAATTGCGCATGGTCCACTTGCGGCCGCAACCGCATATTTTGTGGACGAAGTTAGAAATGATTTTTTTACCCTTCGGCGTGTGGGCCACTTCCGGATGAAATTGAAGGCCGTAAAAGCGGGCCTTGGCATTTTCGATTGCCGCAAAGCCGGAGTTTTCCGTGGTGGCAACTGCCTTGAAGTCGTCCGGCAACCTGGTCAGTTTGTCGCCGTGAGAATTCCAAACCTGCAACTCCGTAGGCAGTCCGTCAAACAAGCGGCAACGCGTTTTCTTTACTCGAAGCGTTCCCTTGCCGTACTCGCGTTTTTGCCCGCGCTCGACCTTGCCTTTCAAAAACTTGGCCATTAACTGCAGACCGAAACAGACGCCTAGAACCGGCACGTCCAAATTGAAAACCGCCCTGTCAGGCAGCGGGGCGTCCTTGGCATAAACGCTGGATGGCCCGCCGGAGAGGATGATCCCTGCTGGGTTCATTTCCGCGATGACTGAGGCAGGGGTGTTGTGGTGAATGATGGTCGAGTAAACCTTGCATTCACGAATGCGACGCGCAATGACCTGGGTGTACTGCGAACCAAAATCAAGAATGACAATCTGTTCGTTCATCGGTTTGAAAGAGGGGGATTGAAGCCAAGGTTCCGCCGGCTTTGCGAGACAAAAAACTTGGCTAAGCGGTTTTCGCTTGCCCAAGAGGAGGGAAAGGCATCTGCGATCTTTGGCAGTTACACCAACTCCGGGATCAACTTGCCGTGTCGGACAATCATCACCGGCCGCCCAGTCGGGGTGTGGTACTCCTTGGTATGGTCAATCCCCAACGTGTGATAGAATGTGGCCGCCACGTCGTCGGGCGATATAACCCGTTCGCGTGGGCCTTCGCCTTTTTCATCAGATGCGCCGATCACCTGACCCCCTTGCATTCCGCCACCGGCGAGAAGGCAGAACATCGCGCGCGGATAGTGGTCACGACCACCTCGTTGGTTGATTTTGGGGGTACGACCAAATTCTCCGGTTACGAAAACAGCGGTTGTTTCCAGTAAGCCCTTTGCGTCGAGTGTTTTGAAAAGCCCCGCTAATCCGTCGTCGAGGTTAGGCAGGTTCTTGTCCTTGAGGCGGCTGAAGTTATCCCGATGGGTATCCCAACCTCCGAACTGAACGCTGACGAGGCGCACGCCGGACTCAACCAGGCGGGTGGCTAACAGGCAACTTTGCGAAAAACTCTCGTTATTAAACAGTCCGGACACAGACGCTGATTCGCGGGTCAGGTCGAACGCCTCGCGAGTGCGGCTTGAACGCATCATCTCGTACGCCTTTTGGCTGAACTTATCCATGCCGCTTAGCACCTTGTCCTCTTTGGCGAAAGAGCCGAAGGCGGTGTCGTAGCGCTTGATCAGGCTGTTGCGCCGATCGATATCGTTCAACGTTAGGCCGTTTGACAATGATAAGCCCCGAATATTCATTGCCTGGCCGGCCTTGGGTGAGGCACCTGTTTCGAATGGTCCGTACTCTAACCCGAGGAAGCCGGTTGGGGCATTGGGACCTTTGGGGATGGCCACCGAACTGGGGATATCGCTTGGAGCACCGAGTTCCTTGCTGACCACGGCACCGTAGGTTGGATACTTAAGGGCGGGCATGGGGCGGTTTCCAGTCATCAGGTATTCCGCGCCTAGCCGGTGAGCGGCTAGTGCATGGCTCACGCCGCGGAGGATAGTGTACTTGTCCGCACACTTGGCCAATTTCGGGAGATGCTCGGAGATGCGAACACCTGGGACGTTGGTCGCGATTTCCTTGAACTCGCCGCGATGGGTGTCTGGCGCGTCCGGCTTCATGTCAAACGTGTCCATGTGACTTGGTCCACCAGCCAAACGCACGTAAATTGCCGAATTGGCCCTAGCTTTGGTGGTCGCATTGACGTTGGCCAAGCCAAGGTAGTCGGACAATCCAAACCCTGTGCCGCTCAATGCCCCGATTTTGAGAAAGTCGCGCCGCCGGATTCCGTCACAAAAAAAATGTGGTGCCATGGTCGTTGTCGGTTAGTGGTTCACTAAGAATTCTTTGGTATTCAATAGGGTCCAAAGTAGATCTTTTACACCCTCGATTTTGTCCTGGTTTGAGTTGATATCCGTTCGTGCCATGTTGAGTTCGTTAGCCGAGGGCATCCGGCTGACAGTCCGAAGGAAGGTCTCGTTAATGAGCTTGTCCGTTTCAACTGCCGTGATCTGGCGCTTGGCCAAGTTGCCGTTTGACTGACCACGTTTGAGCTTGCTGATATTCCGGTTGAGGGTTTGAACTGCCTCCTTGTGTTTTTTTATCGTCAATTGATAACGCTGTGCAGCCTTTGTATCCCGCGTGTTTCGCGGTTTTTTTGGCACCTTGGCCAGTAGTATTTTGCGTTGATCGTTTAACTGCTTGAGTCGCTTGTTTCCATTAGCTTGTTTCGTGGACTTGGTTTTGCCGGAGTACCATTCCTTAACTTCCGTGATCCACCCCTTGGCTCGTCGATCGCTACCGTTGATCATCGAGATGAGCGAGGGGTCGTTTCGAGTAAACACAGACTGTAGCAGGGTGGGGGCGTTTGAGCGTTCGCAATCGCAGTTTTCAGTCCGATCCGGCTTCCCAAAGACTGAAAGGGCGTAATTCATTGAAGTCAATTTCTTGTTATTTTTAGCCAACATATCGGGGCCGATGGTGCGATCAGCTGGGCTACTGGTCATGGCGGTGACCCGCGTATTGGATGCAGTTGCCTGCGTGATCGCATCGGCGACAACTTCGGCGGGAAGGCGTCTCACAACCATCCTGCTGAAATTGCGTTCATCTTGCAGGTTGGTTTCGTTTGGTTTCCAGCTTCGCTGATAGGCGTCACTCGAGAGAATGGTGCGGTGCAGCCACTTCATGTCGTGGCCGCTTTCAGCAAATCCCTTAGCCAAATAGTCAAGTAGCGGCCCATTGGAGGGTGGGTTGGCCAGGTTCATGTCATCCACCGGTTCAACAATGCCGCGACCAAAATAATTATACCAAACCCGGTTGATGAATGCCTTGGCAAAATAGGGATTATCGTCGGATCGCAGCCAGTCCATCAACGGCTGTCTCGGGTCTTGGTAATCGGTTAGATGTACATCCTCTCCGCCGAGGACACTGGGGGTAATTACTCTGCCTGGGTAGCGCCTTTTTTTGTTGTTCGGTTTTTTTGTAGATGGTTTGGCCTTCGCATTTACGATATACAGTTCCTGCCACGGGACAGGTTGGCCGGCCAGAGCGCGCCTCTTAATTTCTGCCCGCAACTCCTTCCTGTTGCTTTTCTTCTCCTTGTCGTACCCGACGAATTGCTCAAGTTCCTTCATCAAGGACTGGTAGTTGTTACCCTTGTCGCCTTTCTCGCCTTTCGGTGTGTTTGCCTTGTATTGGATGGGCTCAAAAAATGCCTGAAACTTTTTGAAATCCTGCTGGGTCCATTGGTCGAAAGGGTGTTTGTGGCACTGGGCGCATTGGATGCGAACACCTAGAAAAGAATGTGCGAAGCTCAGGGCTTTTTCTTCAGCTTGTCGGACGTTTCGCCGCGCCCAGTAAAACGGCATTGTTTCGCGGGTGTGAAACGGGATGGGGTTCTCCGTCTTGAAGTGTTGGCTCATCCCTTTTGCAAATTGCATGAAGGATTCACCTTTTTGACGACTGGTTGCCATGATCAGTCCCTCAGCAATCTGGTCGTATGGCACATTGGTTCGGACGCGGTGATAAATCCACTCGTACCAATTCCGCGCCATTTCATTCCGAAAAACAGGGTCAGTCTGGTTTTGTGGATTGTTTCCCGTGTAGTCACATAATTTGGTGGTCCACCAGGCGGCATATGCGGGGCGTTTCAGCAGTTCATCAATTTTCTTGGAGCGCTTGAGTGGCGAGCGGTCCGCCACAAACGAACGAATCTCCTTTGGTAGAGGAAGTGACCCGGTTACGTCTAGGCTGATGCGGCGGAGAAACTCCTCATCTGTGCATTGAGCTGACGGGACAATTCCAAGTTTCCTGAGCTTGGCGACAACCAGTTCATCGACCTTGGTGGAGGTGGTCAGTTCTGGGTAGTCGTTTCCGGTTTTTCTGGATATCGGGCGGTACACTGGTACCGGCTGCACTCCGTTGTCGTAAAACGCGATGACGTGCGTGTCACCGGGACTGGCGGCGGAGACGAGCCCCTTTTCATCGACATCCGCAATCGATTCGTCATTGGTTCGAAATCGCGTCAACTCCGTAACATCCTCGGCGGTGCCATCCCTCCAGTGGACGATCACTTGCAGCTGTCGGGTTTGGTTTGAATTAGTAAACTCGATCGACCCTGGTCGTACCTCGAGTCGATCAAACTCTGGAGTTGATTTGGAGTCGTTTTTGGCACCGTTTTTAATCCAACTCAATAGAAGTTGGTATTCCCAGCTTCCTTTTTTGAAACGCAGCTTGCCCTTGTGCTTTTCCTGCATTGTTGGCTTGAGCAGGATAAGACTGTTCGCCGGGTTCTCCTTGTCGGTACGGATTTCATCCTCGTCGCGGACGATCTCCTTGTGATCTTTGTCAAAGTCATACCCGAAAAGGGAAAGCTGAAAATTTCCTTTGCCGGCAAAAGAACCATGGCATTCGCGGCCGTTACACCCTCGGACACCTAGTAACGGGATGACGTGCTTGCGGAAACTGGGTATCGCCCCAGAGGTTGGATCGCCAAATCGTTCGGATGGCGTAGGAAATGATTGGGCCTGTGCCGTTGGCAGGGTCGAGATAAGGCATGCCAGCGCTGTTAATCTGGCTGTTTGATAAATCATTTTCCGAAAATGGTTACAGTTTGTGCGTTCAGCAACCAAGACGAAGTTTACTTTAGTATTCCACGGATGCAACCCGTTCTCGTGCAAACCGTAGTCGGCATTGACCGGGGTGATGCCTTTATTCGATAAGTCTCGAGCGTATTTCGACCGGTCTTGCCCCGGACTCGCGCATGGCCCGGAGACTGAAGGCGTTGTCGCGCTTGGCCAAGCGCTGCCCAGATTTGTCCTTAACGAGAGGACAATGGTGGAACACCGGCGCTGACCAGCCAAGGGCATCGTAGATCAGCAGTTGTCGTGCGGTGCATTTGAGTAAATCCGCTCCGCGCACAACCTCGGTGATCTCCATGTTGTGATCGTCTGCCACAACTGCCAATTGGTAGCTTGGAACATCATCATGCCGCCAAAGCACAAAGTCACCAAAGTCGCTTCCGGCAACAAACGATTGGCTTCCGAACCGGCCATCCTCAAATGCAACCGCCTCACCGTCCGGAACCCGAAAGCGCCAGTTAACTTGCGGTGCGATTTCCATGTCAAACATCGTGGCTTGATCAAGCGTTGGTCGGCAGGTGCCAGGATAAACCGGTTCACCACCCTTGTCGTGAGGTGCCGCGCTGGCCTCTCGCACATCCTTGCGTGAGCAGCGACAGGGATACGCGTGTCCTGTTGCCTTCAATTTCGCCAGGATCTTGCGGTACAGTCCGAAGCGCTTGCTTTGGATGTATGGTGCACATGGTCCCCCGCGATCTGGTCCCTCGCTCCACTCAATCCCAA
>JAKUOU010000083.1 GCA_022451065.1 Pedosphaera sp.
AACGCATGAAAGCGTGTTGCCCGGTGAGGAGAATTTGCGGCCACCTACGGAGCCTGAACTGCGCAGCATGACTTACAGCGCGCTGGCTCGTGGCGCGAACGGGATTTTTTACTACAGCTACGCTGACATGCGGCTGAAGGAGCGGAAGTATCCGGAACTTTGGGAGGCGTTAAAGCGGGTAGTGAAGGAAGTTCGGCAGCGCGAGGCGTTGTTTGCCGCCGAGCATGTGTGGTGGCCCAAGGCGCATCATTTTGAAAATCAGGACACGCGCTTCAACGCCGCGCTCGAGGCTAGTGTGCAGTCGGTATTGCTACGGGTGAAGCGCGGCGACGGGTTGCTGCCACCCGGTCATTACATCCTCGCAGTGAACACCACGCCGTTGCCGCACACGTACCGTTTTCGGTTGCCGTGGCGGGCCGGCGGCCAAGTGCCGGTGCTGGAGGAGGGACGCCACGCTACGACTGATGGCTCATGGGTTGTGGACCAGTTCGACCCGTTTGCCGTGCACGTGTACGGGCCGCTGCTGGCCGGTAAGTAAGCACTGTTATTTTCTACCAGTCAGTTTTTTAACCTTGGCTTCGAGTTCACCGAGGTCGACCGACTTGGCATCGCCGGGGAATTTCTCATCGGCTATCCACCAGTCCTCGGTGAACGATGCCTTTGCGCCGGGCTTGAGAATTTCCTGCGGGCCGATCGGCTCGAGTTCGCACATCGGGCCGTCGGGATACCAAATGGATAGGGTCAGTCCGGCCATTTCGTTGTACGGCCGCTTGGGGTATGTGGGCCAGCCCTTGACGAACAACAGGTCGTTGCGCATCAGGTAGGCCATCCAGCCGGCCTTGCTGTCGAAGCCGAGCTTGGGCATGCGCGGTGGACCTTCGACGAGCACGTAGCCGTCGCGTTGGCTTATTTTTTCGTCCTCGGGTAGGAAGTTGATAGTTGTGCCGTTCTCGTAAATCACATGCTTGCGCGGCATGCGACTGTGCTCGGTGACTGGCACGACACAGATGCCCTGCCCGTGCACAAATGTCCGGCACCAGTAGCAAACCTGGCTGGTTTTGTCCGAGACATTGATGACGGTCTGTTTGATGCGTAGGTGCGTGCCCTTGGCGGCGAGCTTGAACTCCCGCACTATCTGGAAACCACTTGCTTTGTCTTTACCACTGGTGAACTTGGCCGAGCGCGCGCCGGTGATTTTGCCGGAGTACGGGCCGCTCCAGAGCAGGTCGTGTCGCGGCAATACCCGTTCCGGCCCGATATCAAACCGCCCTGCGCTCGAGCCACCTTTGCCCTGGCTGTCCGACTCGCTTAGGTAGAGCGCATTCACGCCATTCACTTCATAAGATAACACTCGTCCGCCGGCTGGCGCGAGCACCACACGGGTGGTTTTGTTTATCAGCTCGATGCAGTTTTCGTAGCCGAACGCCTTGACGACTTTCGTGCCCTTGGCGGCGGTCACGGTGCCTTTGGCCAAGCCAAACCCCAATCCCAGCGCGAAGAGGCCCTTGGCAAATATCAATGGTTTCATCGGCGCAAACATTAACCGCACGACGTATTATGGACAAGCCCCGGCCACTGCTTGGCCAAGTGTAATGCGCAATGACTTGCATTGATCCGTTGCCGGGTGAAAAGTTTTCTCCCGTGAAAATGTTAGTAGCTCTTGGCTTATTGTTTGGGGTCCTTGTTGCTGGGCTTGGACAAGCGCAAGCCGGGCCGTGGCTGTTCACCACCGACGAAAAAAAGTCGAAGATCGATCTCAAAGTGACACTGGATTTGGGTATCACCAAGGAGTCTGACAGCGACTCGACCAAGGTCGAGGGAACAATGATCGCTGAACTCACTCCCGACGCGCCGCCAGTCGATACCATCCACATAACCAGCGGCGATTTCCGATCGACAAAGTCCAAGCTGCGACTCAGCTACTCATTAGGACCGTTTGGTTTGTTCGGCAATGCCAAGTTCAGCATGAGCGATCTGAGCATCCGGATCGATCCCGGGGATGCCGGGGAGGATGCTGAACTGGACGAGGAGGGCAACTTCACTCAGGAGGATAATACTCCCACTCTAAGCGGCCTCGTGACGTATGACGTCAACGCCCTCGGGAACGAGAGCCAGGGAGAGATAGACTTTTCCGATCCCGAGCAATTTCCCGAGGATCAGCCGGCGGATGCGTTCACTATCGAAGGTCAGTTGACTTGGGACGGCGACCAGCCAGTGCTGAAATTTGACTTTGAGATTGAGCAGGAAGTGGAGACCGAGGAATTTGAGGGGATCACCGTGTTGGTTCTAGCCAGCGGGACATTAGTCGCCCGTGGTGAAAGACTGTCCGGTCCACCACTACTCGCCATCGCACCGGCCGGGGACGGCCAACTTCGCCTCGCTTGGGAGTCCGGTGCGTACACACTCGAGGCCGCCGCCGAGCCGACTTTCGCTGAGCCGGAAACGATCGAACTTGCCGATGGCCAAGCGGAGCACATCATCAAGCCAAGCGCCGATCATCCGCATCGTTTCTTTCGCCTCCGCCGGCAATAGCCTTTGGCAGCGCTTGCGCTTGGCTAAGCGGAACGCAACACTCGCCGAGTGAGTTTTGTAACCCACCTCGAGTGCGCCGACTGTGCAAGGAAGTACCCTTCCGGGCAGCCGCATAACCTCTGCACTGACTGCCACCGGCCGCTTTGGGTGTGCTACGACCTCGAACGGTTACGAGAGCAGTACCCGGTCGAGTCACTCGCTGGCCGACCAAGCGACCTGTGGCGTTACCGCGAACTATTACCTTACGCCGATGCGGCCAACGTCGTGTCACTCGGCGAAACCGCCACGCCAATTCTCTCCGCATCACGACTTGGCTCGGAGCTGGGCATGACCCATTTGCAAATCAAGGACGAGAGCCGTCTACCCACCGGCAGCTTCAAGGCGCGTGGCATGGCGATGGCGATTACCATGGCCAATGAGTTGGGCATACGGCGCGTGGCCTGTCCTACAGCCGGAAACGCCGGGGGCGCGATGGCCGCCTATGCGTCGCGGGCCGGGATGGAGTCGTTTGTGTTCATGCCGGACGACACGCCGATGATCAACCTGAAGGAAACGCATCTCGCCGGCGCACAGGTATTTCGCGTGAACGGCTTGATCAACGACTGCGGCCGCCTCGTCGGCGAAGGCCGCGAGCCAATGGGCTGGTTCGACCTCTCGACACTCAAGGAGCCGTATCGCATTGAGGGCAAAAAAACAATGGGCCTCGAACTGGCCGAGCAGCTTGGCTGGGAACTGCCAGATGTCATCCTGTACCCGACCGGCGGCGGCACCGGGTTGATTGGCATGTGGAAGGCGTTTGCCGAGCTTGAGGCCATCGGCTGGCTGCCAAGTGGCAAACGGCCACGCATGATCGCCTGTCAAAGTGAAGGTTGCGCCCCAATCGTTCGGGCATTCGAGGCCGGAGAAAAACATGCGCCGCCTTTTGAGAACGCCCACACCGAGGCCAGCGGACTTCGTGTGCCGGTGGCGGTCGGCGATTTCATGATTCTCAATGCCGTCCGAGAGAGTGGCGGCTGCGCGGTGACTGCACCCGAAAGTTGCATCTCCGTTTGGATGGAGCGCCTGGCCAAGCTTGAAGGACTGGCCATTTGCCCAGAGACGGCCATTTGCATGGGTGCTCTCGACCAACTGCTTGCCAACGGTGCCATTCAGCCGGGCGAGCGCGTGCTCGTCTTCAACACCGGCGGCGCCATGAAATACCCCGATCTCATTGAGGAACCCGTCCGCTGCCTCAAACCTGGCCAAGCGCCCGACTGGCAGGCCATCGCCGGGGATTGAATCGTGTGGCGATACCGGGTATCCAGAGTTCCAGCTACTTGAAACGAGTTTCAATAGAATGAAAACATTTCACACGGTTATCCTTAGTGGTTTGGTTTTGGCCGCTGGCTGCGCAACTTCCCCGGACAAAAACTTGGCCAAGAGCATGGCGACTCCGCCAAGCGACAAGGGGCCTCGGCTGATTCAGGCCGGGCCGATGATCGGGCATGTCGGCCCGCACGAGGCGAGGGTTTGGATTCGCACCAAGCTCGGCTCCTCTCTCAAGGCCTCGGCTGTCCAGGGCAGCAAGGCACGCAACCGTTATTCTGTCGAGGACTTGGGCAACGGCTTTTCAGTGATTCACTATTCCCTATTGGCACCAGCTACTGACACACAAGTGACGCTGGCCGTTGAGCGCTCGGGCAGCGCCACCGAGACGGAGACAGTTGTTTTCCGCACAGCGTCGACTCCCTCGAAAACTGGCAAGGTGCGGATTGCCTTTGGCTCCTGCAGCAAGGTGTCGCAGTTCAACAGCGGCCCGATCTACAAGACGATTGCCAAAGAGCGGCCGGACATGGCGTTATTTATCGGCGACAACTCCTATTTCATCGTCGGAAACGGCAGCGACAAGCATTTCAACACTACCGGCCCTGTTGGCGACTGGACTTCGCCTGAGGCGATGACGGCGCGCCATCTCGTCACGCGCATGCACCCGGACTTGCAGGCGATGTTCCGTTCCGTGCCAAGTTATGCAGTGTGGGACGACCATGACTACGGCCCAAACAACGCCGACCGAACATTCGATCTGCGTGAGGAAGCGACGACGGCTTTCCGCCAAATGTGGGCCAACCCCGCCTACGGCACCGACGGCGTCCCTGGCATTTTCTGCTCGTTCCGCAATGGCCCGGTCGAGGTCTTTTTGATGGACGACCGCTACTACAAATATTCGCCGCAGAAACACAAGGACACCACGATGGCAACCGGCGAAATATGGGGCAGGGCACAGACCGACTGGCTGCTTGCCGGCCTGAAGCAGTCGACTGCTCCGGTCAAGCTCATCGCCAATGGAACGCAGGTTGTCACCCGAAGTACCGGAGGAGAGGGGCATCGGCGGGAGGCGCAGAATGAGTTGCATCGGCTGATTGCGCACATCGAAAAACACCGCATCGATGGCGTTATTTTCCTTAGCGGCGACCGGCATTACAGCGAGTTGCACTTTGAGACACGCGACGGCCACCCACCGCTTCTCGAGTTCACCAGCTCGCCGCTGCAACAGGACCAGAAGGTTGGACCACTCCAGAACCGTCCCAACACGTTTCGACTTTGGGGGCTCAAGGGAAACAGCTTCGGCCTGGTGACCGTAGACATTCCCGAGGAGGGCCAGGGAGTCGTGCGGCTAGAGGTGCGCACGGAGAACAACACCGTGCCGGTGATCGAGAACACCCGTTGCTCTTCGGCCTGGCAGCTCAGTGATTTGCAGTATTGAACCTCTTTAGTCTCATCCGCATCGGGCTTGGTTGCCTGACTGTCCTGCTGACGCAGCCGCTTGGCCAAGCGGCAAAGGTTGTGGCCAAGCCGAATGTGTTGTTCATCGCTGTTGACGATCTCAACGACTGGGCCGGTGTGCTTGGCGGGCATCCGCAGGCGCGGACGCCTAACATGGATCGCCTTGCCAAGCGTGGTCTGTTGTTCACCAAGGCTTACTGTTCCGCACCGGGCTGCAACGCCTCGCGCTCAAGTTTGCTCACCGGCCTGAGGCCATCGACTACCGGCATTTACGCCAATGCCCACGACTGGCGGCAGGCACCTAGGCTAAAGGGCGCAGTCACGCTACCGCGGCATTACAGGAACAACGGCTATCTTACGCTTGGCACAGGCAAGCTGTTTCACGCCCACACGTTCTTCAGCAAAAAGAACCTCAGCGGCTATCCTGACCCCGGGGCGTGGGCCGACTACTTTCCGTCCAAGACCCAGCAGATGCCGGAGGAAGCCGTGCCGGAAAATTGGCCGGTCAACAGCAGTCGAAAATTTTACGGCGGTCACTTCGACTGGTCGCCGCTCCAGTCTTCCAACGCCGAGATGGCTGACGCCAAGGTCGTCTCGTGGGCTGCGCAGCAACTGGCCAAGCAGCATGATCAGCCGGTGTTTTTGTCGGTCGGCATCTACCGGCCGCATGTGCCTTGGTACGTGCCACAGAACTATTTCGACCGATTTCCGCTCGACGAAATCCAGTTGCCCAGGCATTTGCCGGACGACCTCGATGACCTCCCCGCCGCTGGTCAGGCGATGGCCAAGCGCCACTGGCACAAATGGATCACCGAAAACGGCCAGTGGAATAAGGCGGTTCAGGGCTACCTCGCTTCTCTTTCCTTCGCCGACGACATGGTGGGTGAACTGCTCGTCGCTCTCGACAACGGCCCGATGGCGGGGGACATGCTAATCGTTTTCTGGGGTGACCACGGCTATCACCTCGGTGAGAAGAAAAACTGGGAAAAGTTTGCGCTGTGGGAGGACACGACCCACGTGCCGCTCATCATCATCGATCCGAGCCGCACCAAGCCCGGCACCCGCTGCGAGTCACCGGTGAGCCTGCTCGACCTTTATCCGACGCTGGTTGAGTTGTGTGGACTCGATCCGACGCCGCAGACGCTCGAGGGCCGAAGCTTGGTCAAGCATTTGGCTGAGCCGAATGCAAAAACCAGGCGCGTCGCCGTCACCACACAGGGCAAGGGTAACCATGCCGTGCGATCAAGCCGTTACCGCTATATTCGCTATGCCGACGGCAGCGAGGAGTTGTATGACCACAAAACCGATCCGCACGAGTGGCACAACCTCGTCGGTGACCCAAGCTTGGTCAAGGTGAAGTCGCGCCTGGCCAAGCGGCTGCCCGGCGTCAACGCCGATCCGATCCAGATTAAGCCAAGGCCATGAAACGAAGATTCCTATTCTCTCTGTTGACATCGGCATTGCTGCTGCAGGGTTGCACGACACTTGAGCGCCTGACCGGGCAGTCGGCTACGCTTGGCCCGGCCAAGGGTTCGCTGATCATCGTCGGTGGCGGCGGGATGCCGAAGGTGATATTTGACCGGTTTTTCCAGGCGGCCGGCGGTCGTGATGCGAAGCTCGTCGTCGTGCCGACCGCCGGCTCCGGTGCTGAGTACGATGAATCGACGAGTTCGGTGAAGATGTTCAAAAAGGCGGGAGCGACGAATGTGCATCTGCTGCACACGCGAGATCCAAAGATGGCCGACAGCGACGAGTTTATCGCCATCCTGCGTGATGCCAGGGCCGTGTGGTTCGGTGGCGGACGGCAGTGGCGCCTGGCCGATGCCTACCTCGGCACAAAAACGGAGGTGGCATTTAACGACGTACTCAAGCGGGGCGGGGTGATCGGCGGCAGCTCCGCAGGCGCGACAATCCAGGGGTCGTACCTTGTTCGCGGTGCGCCGGAGGGGAACCAAATCATGATGTCGCCCGGTCACGAGAAGGGTTTTGGCTTTGTTCGCCGGTCTGCGATCGACCAGCATTTGCTGGCGCGCGAGCGGGAGAACGACATGCTGCCTGTGATTCGTAAACATCCTCATCTGCTCGGCATCGGCATCGACGAATCGACCGCTCTTCACGTGCGCGGCAACACCGCCGAGGTCATTGGCAAAAGCAAGGTGCTCTTTTATGACATCGCGCTGGAAAAAACAGTCGGCAAAAAATTCTACACGACACTCGATCCTGGTGACCGCTACGACCTCAAGTTCCGCCGCAAACTCTCCGTCAAGTAGAGCGTGGTCGAGATTCCCGCTTTACCTAACCGGCCGTGCCCCGGATGATGCGCGCGTTTTATGAACATTCGTTTGCACGACGGCCCGTTGGCCAAGTTGGAAACCGACGCGCTGGCCTGGCCGCTGGCCAATGGCCCATCGCTTGGACAGGCGGCCGATCAGCAGGTTGCGGCCCTGCGCGAGTCCGGCGAAGTGCGCGGCAAGCCGAGCGAATTGACCCTCCTTCACGAGCCGAAAGGGCTGCAAAGCCGGCGGCTGATGCTGATGGGCGTCGGCGATTCGTTCGACACGACGCAGGCGTTTTGCATGGCTGGCCAGGCGGTGCGTGCAGCTCAGAAACGCTGTTTCAAGCGTCTGGCCATCGCGTTGCCGGATGGTGACTTGGTGCGTGCCGCAACGGAGGGTTGCGTGTACGGCAGTTACGAACAGCCCAAGTACAAGAGTGACGATTCCAATTCGCCGCTGGAGGAAATCTTGATCGTTGTGCCGGGCGCTGACTCGGCGGCGTTCGATGCCGGTCGGATCGTTGGCGAGTCGGTGAATCTGACGCGGCGACTGGTCGACACACCGGCTAACGACCTTGGTCCGGTGGAGTTCGCCGAGATGGCCGAGTCGATGGGCAAGGCGGCCGGGCTGGAGGTCGAGGTGCTCGATGAGTCCGCGCTGGAGGCACTTGGTGCCGGTTCGCTCCTGAGCGTGGCCAAGGGCTCTGCGCGGCCGCCGCGACTCGTTCGCCTAGCTTGGAGCCCCAGCGACGTTGCCAGCGACTCGCACCTGTTTCTCGTTGGGAAGGGCGTCACGTTCGACACAGGTGGCCTTTCGCTCAAGCCGGCCAAGTCGATGGAGAAAATGAAGTACGATATGGCGGGCGCGGCGACGATGCTCGGGGCGATCACGGCGATTGCGCGGCTAGGCATCCGACAGCGGGTGAGCTGCCTGCTTGGCTTGGTGGAAAATATGCCGGGCAGCTCGGCGACGCGTCCCGGCGACATCGTTCAGGCGATGAACGGCAAGACGATCGAGGTGATCAACACCGACGCCGAGGGCCGGTTGGTGCTCGCTGATGCGCTGACGTACGCGGTGCGGCTTGGAGCCACGCACCTGGTCGATGCAGCGACGCTGACAGGCGCGGTGAGTGTGGCGCTGGGCTCTGTGAACATCGGCCTGCTCAGCAACGACGACTCACTGAGCGATTACTTGAAGGCAACCGGTAGAACAATTGGCGAACATTTTTGGCCACTGCCGATGAATGACGAGTACCTTGAGCCGATGAAGGGCGACTTGTCCGATTTGCGAAATGCCGGCAACGACCGCAAGGCCGGTACGATCACGGCGGCCAAGTTCCTCGAGCAATTCGTGGACGGCACACCTTGGGCACACCTCGACATCGCCGGCACGGCCAACCTCGACAAGGGCCTGCCGAACGCGCCGAAGGGTGCCTCGGGTATCGCGGTTCGTACGCTGGTACGAGCCGTGGAAAACTGGCCGAGAAAGGGCGCCAAATGATTTCCGCAACCGAAGCACTCGAACGCCTGCGGGTAGGCAACTCGCGGTTCGTGTCGGGCGGACAACTAATGGGGTCGTTCGCTAACCCGAAACGTCGGAGCGAGCTAAAGTCCGGCCAGGAGCCATTCGCCATTATCCTTGGTTGTTCCGACTCGCGTGTGCCAGCTGAGATCGTGTTCGACTTCAGCCTCGGCCATCTCTTTGTGATTCGCGTAGCCGGCAACATTGTGGCGCCGTCACAGGTTGGTAGTATCGAGTTCGCCGCCGAGCAGTTTGGCACCCGCTTGGTCGTGGTGATGGGCCATGCGGGTTGTGGGGCTGTGTTGGCAACTATCAACGAACTGAAACACCCGACGGAAAGTCTTTCACCGAACTTGAGTGCGATTGTCGATCGCATTCGCCCAGCCGTGGAGCCGTTGATGGCAGTCGAGACGGGAGAGACCCAGCTGCTCAACCAGGCTGTCCGTGCGAACATCCATGCATCTGTGAATCATCTCCGACACGGCTCGACTATTTTGAAAAACCAAATCAGCAACCAAGGACTGCAGATTGTTGGAGCCGAGTACTCGCTTGTTACCGGTGAAGTTGAATTCCTCGACGATTGATCAACCAAGCGCTATGCCCACCCGGGAGGGTTGGCTAGGCGGTAGAGGCGTTCGCCGGCGTGGGGCACAAGCAGGACGCCTTCGTCCTCGCGGTTGGCGTAGTCGTCCGGGTTGATGGTCGCTGGGTCGCGGTAGCCGAGGTTGATCTGCCGGCACTTGGCCTCGGGGATTTGCGTGGCCAGGGTCACCTCGGCGCGCGCGGTCTCGACGCCGTTCTCGTATGTTCCCAGGCCCTTGACATGGACGCAATGCGCGAGCGCGCCCCACGGCTTGTCCTTGAAACGATCCCACTGTTTCAAGAAGTAGTCGCGGCAGTGGTAACCCACACTTTCAATTGTTTCGCCGTGCGCGATGCAAACCTCGCGGATGTGAGGCGCGTAGATAATCAACTCGCCGTCGTCGGCCAGCACCGGTTCGAGCTTGTACATGCACTTGCCGGCAGTCCACAGCTCATCGTACATCTCCGGGGCACAGGCGAGGATGGTGTGGAACGGTTTCGGCTCGATTCGGATATGGCGCTCGGCCGAGAGATCGGCGGCGGAGGACCAGGCCTCCTCAACCGGACCGGCAAACAGCCCGCTCATGCCATTGCTCTCGACGACCATGCAGAAGGCGAGCTTTGGGATTTTGACCATTGAGCCGGCTCTATCGACGACCTTGCGGACCGGTGTCCATTTGTGGCCGATGATTTTTGGCGTGGTGATTACCGAGGCGAGCCAATGAAAAAAGTGCAGCACCTCCGGGCCTGCCACGCCGGGGAAGAGGTACTTGTTGCCGCCGGAAAAGCCGACGACCTCGTGCGGGAAAACCGGTCCGACGATGATGATTTGATCGTAGTCAAACAGCGCTGCGTTCACCTCGATCGGTACGTCCATCTCGAAGAGTCCACCGCTCAGATCACCGATCTCCTGTGCTGGGATGGTGCCGATATTGCGAAGCGCGCTAGGGTCGTCCCAGGCATGATTGAAGAACTGCACTGTGGCGTAAGGGCCGGTGCGTTCGTCATGAGTGATTTCCAACCGGTGTTCGATTGCCTCCTCGTTCATCGGCTGGTGCGTGCCGAGCGCGATCATCACGTCGAGTGCGGCGGTCACGCCGCCGACCTGTTCGTGGACCGCCTTGAACAGCATCCCAACCGGCGCGGTTCGTGTGCCGTCGGGAACGATGATCAGCACTTTAGAGTTGCGATAGTCCTCCTCCGGCATCGCCTTGGCCACGACCTCGTGCGCCTGTTCGGCGGTGAGCAGTCTGCCATCGGAAACTTTTTTGGAGATCTCCCCCACGGTGCGTCAGATGGTTTGGCTCAGGAACCCGCCATCGACAACAATGTCGGAACCGGTGACGAAACTGGCCGCCTTTTCGCTGGCGAGGTACACCGCCGCGCCGGCCAGCTCGCTGGGTTCACCGAAGCGGCCCATTGATGTGTGGCCGAAGATCGCCTTGGCGCGGGCGTTCGGTGTGCCGTCCTCGTTGAACAGCAGTTTCTTGTTTTGTTCGGCTGGAAAAAAACCAGGGGTGATGCTGTTCACGCGCACGCCTTTCGTGGCCCATTCACGGGCTAGAAACCGAGTGGCGCTGAGCACTGCCGCCTTCGATGCCGAGTAGGCGATCACCTTTGAAAGCGGCAGGTGTGAGGTAACGCTGGCGATGTTGATGATGCTGCCCCGGCCGCGCTGGCACATCGCCGGTCCGAACTCTTGGCATGGCAGCAGCAGGCCGCCGATAAGGTTGAGATCGAACACCCTGGCCCAGCCCGGTAGCGGGATTTTCTCGAAGGGCATCTCCGGCGTGACGATGGCGTCCGGGTGGTTACCACCGGCGGCGTTGAGCAACACTGTCGGCGCTCCAAGCGCCTGGCCAACGGACTCGTGGCACGACTTGAGGCTGGCAGGATCCATTGCGTCGCAGCCAAAAAACTGCGCTTGGCCACCGGCATCTGCAATCTCACACACACGGGCCTCGCCGCGTCCGGTGTTTCGACCCGCCACGGCGACTTTGGCCCCGGCCTTGGCCATGGCCATGGCGCACGCGCCCCCCAACGCTCCCGTGGCGCCGATCACCACGGCCACCTCTCCGCTCAAGTCAAACAAGTTCTCCGACATGGCTGCGCAGTCTCCAACAGTCAGCCGCTTGGTTGAAGGAAATTCCGCGGCCAAGCGCTCGCCCAAGCGGCGATTTTACGTTTGCGCGGCAATACAATCAGGGATAGCCTTTGAACTCCTTTATGAAATGGATAGCAATTATTGCAGTGTGTCTGGCCGTTCTTTTGTACATCTTTCAGCGATCGGAAGTCGGGCTGGAGCAGCGTGAGGATGGTTTATACTACAAGGCCAGTGCGGAAACGGCGTTCACAGGAAACGGTGTGGTTTACCATTCCAACAGGCAAAAAGCGCAGGAGGGGGAGATTGAAAAAGGAAAGCCGGTCGGCTTGTGGAAGATTTGGCATGCCAACGGCCAGCTTTCTTGGGAGGGCAGCTACAAAGATGGCAAAAAGGATGGCGTGTGGACTCAATACGATGAGGCCGGTGCCAAGGTGGCAGAGTCCACTTGGAAGGACGACATCGAGCAGGTGTCCCCGGCGGAAAGCGGACAATCTCCCGCTGCCCCAACTGGACAGAAAAAGAACGAATAAACAGGTGATGAAATGAACCGTCTCAAACTCTCTGTGTTGGCGGTAGTCTCGCTGGTGATTGCCGGTTGTCAGTCCACAAAGCAACTGGCCCACAACGGCCAAGTGTCCATCTTTCGCCCCGAGCTTTGGCTGAAGGATGACGAGCTCTACTACGCGGCCGGAGCCGACGAACCGTACACTGGCAAACACGAGGCGTGGTACATCAATGGCGACAAGGCATGGGAGGGAGAAATGACAAACGGCAAACGCCACGGTCAATACACTCAGTGGTATCCGGAGAATGGCGGCCAACACGTCGTTGGACTCTATCAGGATGGACTTCGTGACGGGGCATGGGGTCAGTGGTATCCAAACGGAGAGGCGGAAATAACTGCCGAGTACCTCGCGGGCTCCGAGTCAAAGGTCACTTTTTACTCAGAAAGCGGCGATATTATTCCCGAGAAAGTTTATTGGGCTAAGGTTCGGCAGAGACTGAACCGGCAGGCCTGGCAGAGCTACGGTGTTGCGTACGGGAGAGGCTACCCCAACTACTATCACTCATCATATTCCCACGGCTGGACGCCTCCCGGTGGCGGCACTGCGAGCGACTTTCGCAACTTGGGCGGTGGCAGTTCATCCGGTGGAGGCGGTTCATCCGGTGGAGGCGGTTCATCCGGTG
>JAKUOU010000084.1 GCA_022451065.1 Pedosphaera sp.
CGTGTTCATTCCCGCCGACCTGGAGGAGGGCAAGATTCTCAACTCGCTCATCTACGGCGCGCGCGTGGTGGGTATCCGCGGACATTATGATGAGGTGAACCGCCTTTGCGCGGAGATCGCCGGCAAGTACGGCTGGGCCTTCGTCAACGTCAACATGCGGCCGTACTACGCCGAGGGTTCAAAGAGCATGGCGTACGAGATTGCCGAGCAGCTCGACTGGAAACTGCCGCAGCACACCGTCGTGCCAATGGCGTCCGGCTCGCTGCTCACAAAGATTCACAAGGGCTACCAGGAGTTGATCCAGCTTGGCCTTGCCAAGGACACAAAGCCGGCCGTGCACGGCGCTCAGGCGAGCGGTTGCTCTCCCATATCGGCCGCGTACAAGCAGGGCATGGATTTTTTTAAGCCGGTCAAGCCGGACACCATCGCCAAGTCGCTCGCCATTGGCACGCCGGCGGACGGATTTTATGCGCTCAAGGTGATGAAGGAAACCGGTGGTGCGTCCGACGACGTGACCGACGACGAAATCCGCGAGGCGATGTCGGCACTCGCCGAGTGCGAGGGCATCTTCACCGAGACCGCCGGCGGCGTGACAGTGGGCGTGGCCAAGAAACTGGTTGCCTCAGGCAAGATTCCTGCCGAGGATTCCGTCGTGCTCTGCGTCACTGGCAACGGCCTCAAAACGCTCGATGCCGTGCAGAGGCATGTCGGCAAGCCGGCTGAGATCAAGCCGAGCCTGCGCGAGTTTGAGCAACTGATCGAGTCCGACAAGAAAATCAAATCGAAATAGCCCAAGACCCATTTCAGCATGGCAGTAACAGTCAGAATCCCCACTCCTCTGCGGAAGCTCACCAACGAACAGGAAACCGTCGAGGTCGAGCCCACAACAGTCGGCGCAGCAATCGATGAACTCGAAGGCAAGTTCCCCGGCATCAAGGAGCGCCTCATCGGTGAGGACGGGGAGGTACGCCGCTTCGTGAACGTGTACGTCAACCAGGAGGACATTCGGTTCCTCGAAAACCAGGCCACGTCGCTAAAGGATGGAGACGACGTCAGCATCATCCCGGCAATCGCCGGCGGCTGATCCAGCAAAGATCGCATCATGGCAGCCAAAAAAAAGGCAGGCCGCAAAACCAGGCCGGCGGCCACGGCCCGCAAGATCGCTCGCCTATGGCTCATGTTGCCGCCAAGGCTTATCACCAAGCCGGTGGTGTGGGAGCTTTCACAAAAGTTCCCCGTCATCACCAACGTCCGGCAAGCGAGCGTGACTGATGAGATCGGACTGGTCTGCCTCGAGCTCGACGGCTTGGCTAACGATGTGAAAAAAGCCGTCAATTGGCTCGAGCGCAAAGGCGTCAACGTTGAGCCGATCGAGATCAACGTCATCGAGAGCTGAGCCGCACCGCCCTTGGCTAGACCGGTGGAATCTCGCGCTGGGGGGGCACTTTCACAAAATCGAGCTGCCGGAGATAGACTGGCTCCAGTTGGGAGGCCTCAACGAAATCGCCCCGGCCGGCGGCCAAACTACCAACATGTTCGGCGGCAGGAAATGTGTCGCCCAAGCTAGGGCCGATGACCGGCCGGCCGGCGGCGAGCAGCGACTCGTATTCCTTCCGCTTGGCCAAGTACGTCGACTCGACATTCCGGATGCCATCATCCGACAACTCAAACCTAGCCAGATAAAATTCCCCGCGCTGGGCATCCACCGCCAGCGTGACTTCGCCGCGCCGCCCGCCGGCCTGCTCACCCCTGGCCAGGGCCTCCAAGCTGTCCACGCCCTGCACCTTCACGCCAAGCGCAAGTTGCCAGCCCTGTGTCAGGGCAATCGCTGCACGGATACCGGTGTAAGAGCCGGGGCCGATGCCGACGGCGATGCACTCAATCTCTAACCGCCCGACTTTGGCTTGACCAAGCGCGGACTCGATCAACGCAACCGCAGCAGTGTCTCGGCCCTCGGTGACCGTTTGCTCCGCGAGAAGCCGCCCGCCGTCCAGCACCGCAACGCTCCGGTGGTCGGACGAAAACTCAATGGCCAATATCTTCATGCTCAATCTTACGCTTGGTTTCGCCTTCGTCCGACAAAAGCACGAGTCGCAGCAGTTGGCCATCGGCTGGCTGGACCGACTCGGGCAGCGGTTGGCCAAGCCGCCAGCCGCCGCCAAGCCAGCGCTCGAACCACTCGACGGCAGTCACGCCGACCGGTGCCGTGAGATAATGCTCGAGCCCTGCGCCGACGATATCCGACTGGCTCCCGAGCCGGTACAGGTCGATGTGCGCCAGCGGCAACGAGCCGCCGTCATGCTCGTGCAGCAGCGCGAACGTCGGCGAGTGGACCATGTCTTTTATTCCGAGCCCGGCGGCGAGGCCCTTGACGAGCTGCGTCTTACCGGTGCCAAGGTCACCGATGAGACCAATGATCCAGCCGGGCCGCAGCTCTGCCGCCCAGCGCTGGCCCAGCCCGAAGGTTTCCTCCGCGCTATTGGAAATGAACGTGTCCACGAGTGGCAATCTCCATGATGCCGGTTTTTTGGCGAATCTTAAGCCCCAGTGGCTCGACGATTTTGCCGATGCAACCCAGTGGTGTGCCGGGAAATTCCTGCCTGAACTGGTCGAGCAGCGCAACGGCCTGCCCTTGGCCAAGCGTGAAACACAGCTCGTAGTCCTCGCCATCGGTCAGCGCGGCCAGCAGCGGCGGCTTGGCGGCTTCCGATTCAACGGCGCGCAGCCGGGCCTCTCGGCGGATCGGCAGGGCGGACTCGAGTAGCTCCGCGCCGGTGTTGGCCTCATTGAGCAGATGACCAAGGTCTCCGGCCAGGCCGTCGCTGAGGTCGATCATCGCGCTTGGCTGATAGTGCGCGGCAAGCCAGCGCGCCTCGGCCAGTCGTGGCGTGAACTCGAGATGATGCCCGGCGATCGAGCCGCCTAGTTCGCCGGTGACCCACACACCGTCGCCCACGGTCGCGCCGCGGCGGAGAATGCATTTGTCCTGATCCACCTCGCCGACCAGCGACACGCCAATGAAGAGCCGGTCCGGGTTGGACACCGTTTCGCCACCGACCAGCGACACACCATGCCGCTTGGCCAAGGCGCTCATGCCGTCGTAAACCGACTCGACCGTTTCGACGTCGAAGCCCTCCGGCAAACCAAGGGTGATCGTGGCCCAGCGCGGCGTGCCGGCCATCGCGGCAATGTCGCTCAGCGCGCGGCCAAGGGCCTTATGGCCAACCTGCTGCGGATCAGCGTCTTTCGTAAAATGAATGCCCTCGACCACGGCGTCGGTCTTGTGGAGCTGCCACCGGCCGGGCACGCCGGCGTCGATCACGGCGCAATCGTCGCCCGCGCCGACGACCACCGAATCTCCAACCGGCAACTTGGCCTTGAGCCGTGAGATCAACTCGAGCTCGTCCGGCCCTGGGTTGCGAGTGGCTTTGCTCATTACCAAATTAGCATGACCAAATTGGAGGCGTTGAAAACGGCGTGGGCAGTGATCGGGGCGAGTAGATTGTCTGTAAATTCGTACAGCGCAATCAGACCCAGAGCCACAACCGTCAGCGACGCAAAGGTCAGCAGGTTGACGTGAAACAGTGCAAACAAAAGGGCCGTGCCGATCGCGGCCAAGCGCGGATGGCCGATCTGTTTGATCGCCGGATAAAGGATTCCGCGAAAGAGAATCTCCTCCACAATCGGCGCGACGGCCACTGACATCACAACGAAAAAAATCAACGTCCAGATGTTCTCCTTCTTGGTGGATTCTTCGGCGATGAGTGTAACCAGTTTTTGCGGCTCGGCATGATCCCCGAGGGACTGAATCAGCAGGTTGCTTAACAAGGCAAGCACCATGGCGATCAGGACCAATCCGAGTCCGACCGCCAGGCCCAGCAGCAGGCAGCGGCCGGTGTTGTTGCGGTTGAAACCGAAGGTGTCGGCCAGTCGGATCGGCGACTGGTAAATACGGCGGTTAGCCTGGATCCATACGGCAACAGCGACGAGAATGGCCACGGGAAGCGCCGTGACATTGGCCGCCATCTGCGCGATCGAGCCGTCCTCGAACAGGCCTGCAACGGCTGCTCCCGGCGCGAGGGCCAGCATCAGACCGCAGCCAAGCCAGAGCAGCGACTCGGGGTTCCATGGTTTGTGTGACAACACCGTCAGGCGAACTTAATCGCCCTTGAGACATTGAGCCAACTAAACCTCCTCCTAGCCAAGTGCTCAGTGCCTGAAGTGCCTGCCTCCGGTGAAGGCCATCGCCATGCCACGCTCGTCCGCAGCGGCGATGACTTCGTCGTCGCGCTTGGAGCCGCCTGGCTGTATCGCCGCGGTCGCACCGGCCTCGGCAGCGGCGATAAGACCGTCGGCGAACGGGAAGAAAGCATCGCTGCAAACGGCGCTGCCGTTCAGGTCGAGCCCGGCCTCGCCAGCCTTCCAGACGGCGATACGACTGGAATCGACGCGGCTCATTTGACCCGCACCAACGCCAAGGGTGCGATCTTTGGCAGCATAAACGATGGCGTTAGACTTGACGTGCTTGACGGCGCGCCAGCCAAAGAGCATCGCCTTAAGTTCATCCTCGCTGGGGTGACGCCCGGAAACGATCTTGAGATCGACAGCGGCGGTCTGCCGGAGATCGCGCTCCTGCACAAGAAACGACTCGGCACCCACTGAACGAACGTCCAACGGCACGACATTGGCCGGGTTGAGCAGCAGCTTGGCCAGGCGCAGGTTTTTCTTTTTCTGCAGCAACTCAAGCGCATCAGCGGCGAAGTCGGGTGCAACGATGACCTCGGTGAAGATTTCGCTTATCGCCTCTGCGGTGGCGATATCGAGCGTGGTGTTGCAGGCGATGATCCCACCGAACGGCGCCTGGCGGTCGGTCGCGTAGGCCTTGTCCCACGCGTCGGCAAGGGTGTCCGCCTGGCCAAGACCGCAGGCGTTGGTGTGCTTGAGGATAGCGAGCGTGGGCGGATCAGCATCGAACTCGACGATCAACCCGGCGGCGGCGGTGAGGTCGAGGATGTTGTTGTACGAGAGCGCCTTGCCGTGTAGCTGCTGGTAAAACTCGCCGAATCGGCCGTAGAGGGCGGCGCGTTGGTGGGGGTTCTCGCCGTAGCGCAGGTTCTGCGACTTGTCGGCCCGGACAACGAGTTTGTCCGGCAGATCCCCGCTTGGCTGCTCCTGCTCATAGACGTTGGCCAGGTGCAACGCAATCGCGCCGTCGTAGGCGGCTGTACGTGAGTACACCTTGACAGCCAGTTCGCGGCGGAGTTCAAGCGTGGTTTCACCGCCGGAGGAAACCTGATCGGCGACCCGGCTGTAGTCGGCGGGATCGACCACCACGGTGACGCTCTGGTGATTTTTCGCTGCACTACGGAGCATCGAAGGGCCGCCGATGTCAATATTCTCGATGGCGTCCTCGAGAGTGACGTCCGGCTTGGCCACGGTCTGCTCGAACGGGTAGAGATTCACCACGACAAGATCGATCGGCCGGATGCCGTGCTCGGCGGCGGTGGCGGTGTGTTCCTCATTTTCACGCAGGAAAAGGAGGCCGCCATGAACCATAGGATGCAACGTCTTGACACGGCCATCAAGCATCTCAGGGAAGCCGGTGTAGTCGCTGAGGTCCTGGACCTCGATGCCGGCCTCGCGCAGTACCCTGGCGGTTCCGCCGGTGGAGATCATTTCTACGCCGGCACGCGAGAGCACCTGGGCAAAGGGAACAAGGTCGGTCTTGTCGGAAACGGAAATGAGCGCACGCTCAATCTTGGACATGATACTGTTGCTTGGGTAGCGGTTGCCGACCCGGTGTCGGGGCTGGGAATGTCCGCGTCCCTGTCAAAAAAATCAAGCCAGATGCCAATTGGCCAAGCGAGGGCTATTTCCCCTCCGCCGGCTTGGCCGATGCCGGGGGCGGAGGGAAAGCCGTTGGCCCCGGGGTTGGCAGGGACTTCGGCAGGTTGACCGGGGTTGGCCGCTCTTCACCAGGTTGCTCATAGCTCACGAAAGATCCGTTCTCATCGACCAACGTGGCGGTGACAAAAATCAGCAGATACCGCGGCTTGTCGACGGTGGAACGTTTGCGGAAGATCGCGCCGATACCGGGCAGGTTACCGAGAATCGGAACCGACTCGACAATAGTGCGCTGCTCGCGCTCGAGCACACCGCCCATCATGACGCTTTGGCCGGAACCGACCACCACTCGCGTGGCAAGTTCCTGCGTACGCCACTGGGGCAGGAAAATCTCTAGCCTGTTCTGCTCGCCTTCAGAAGCTTCATCGAAGGTCTGACCCTTGAGTGAGACATAGCGAACATTTTGATTCACCACCGGGTGCAAGGCGATGAGGATACTTTGTCCGTCTCCACCGATGCTGGCCACGACCTCCAGTGAAACGCCCGCAGTGATTTTGCTGGGGGTACCTTTTGGAACCAAGCGTTGAGTGAATTGGCGCTCGGTCAACGTTTCCTCAATCGTAAATTCCTCATAGAAGTAATTTACTTGGCCATCGTTGATGGAGCCTGGCCGGTTGTTGAGCAGCGTCAGGCGCGGCGCGCTAAGCAACTGGCTCTCGCCGCTCTGCTCGAGCGCAGTCAGCGCTGCAGACAGGTCGGCGTTGCTGAGGATGCTGTTTTCCTTGAACACGTTCTTGAATGTGATCCTTGTCAGCAGGCCCTCCTCACTGCTCAGTGCCCCGTTGCCGATCCCGGTCTGGTCTTGTGGCGGATTGCCAGCAACGCTGGACGCCCACCGGAAACCAAGGTCGAGAAACGACGCCTCGGAGATCGTGATGAACCGCGCCTCGATCAAAACCTGCTGAATCGGACGGTCAAACTCCTCGATGATTCGCTCCAAGACCTCGAACTGCGCCGGCGTGCCGGTGGCGACGATGAGGTTCCGCTCGTAGTCGATCATAAAGTCCGTGCCCTTGAAAAACTTCGCGATGGCATCCTCGATCGACGGTCTCTTCATGATGCTGTCGTTGACAAACATTTCGTACTTGGCCGTCTCGGTGGTGGTGGTTGTCCCCGCTTTCGGGTTTTGTACGGTCACCAGGGTGGTATCTTCCGGCCCAAACTGTGCCGGCACCATGAAGCCCTGCCGCAACCGGTAAAACCGCGTCTGCTCGATCAACTCCTTCGACGCCTTGCCGTCGATCACCCAGATCAGGTCCTCCCCAATCTGGAACTGCACACCTGCGTTGCGCGAAATATAGCCCAACAGTTCGCCCAGCTTCACCTTCGCAAGGTTGAGCGTGAGCTTTTGCTGGAGCGGCGCGAGCCCCTCGTCAGCAATGAAGTTGATGCCCTCTTTGCCGCCGATGTCGAAAAGAATGTCCTTCACGGTTTGCTCATCGGTTTGGATTGACACCTTGTTGTCGAGCAGGCCAGACATGCGGCCAAGTTCGCTTCGTGCATCAAACAAAAAACCCTGTTTGGTGATTTTTTTTCCAAAATTCTCCGGGATGTACGGCTCTGCCTCGATCATATCAAGGGCATCGCGGATGTCCTTGCGCGGCGGCAGCCCGCGACTCTTGTTATCCTTCCAGACATCCCTGATCGACGGGTTCATCCCGGTCTGCCTGGCGTCGATGGTGCGGATGCGATCCTCGATGGCCTGCTGACGAAGGAGTGTTTTTTGCGTGGCCACCCACGCGCTAATACGCAGAAGCGTGCTGTCGTCCGGATGTTTTTGAAGCAGCAGGCCCACCTCGGCCTCGGCTTCCTCCCACTTGCCCTTCTCGGACAGGCGGAAGATCGACTCGAGTTCCTTATCGTAGGCGGCGCTGTACTCCACCCTATCGTTGAGGCTGAACGTCCCGTTGGTGTGCGGGAAAGAAGATGGGCGTGCCGTGCGGCTTTTCGCCAGAGACGCCGGTGTATCCTGTTTGGACGACTGGCACCCGGCCGCCGTCGCCAACGCCAAGCCAACGGCCAAGCCGATGCAGCGCTTGGTCAAGTACTGCCGTCGATTCGTTTGTTTTGGTTTGTTGTTTGTTATCACGCTGCTGCGGCTTGACCATCGACCAGCCGATACCAATTGTCGCGCTGCCGTGCCTCGTAGCCGATGCCCTCAATCAGCCGCCTCATATCCGCGACGCCCATTTGAAAAGTCGTGCCCGCCTCGGAAACTACATTCTCCTCGATCATGATACTGCCCAGGTCATTCGCGCCGTACTTCAACGCAACCTGACCAATCTCGAGCCCTTGCGTTACCCACGAGCTTTGGATGTTCGGGATGTTATCGAGGTAGATTCGGCTGATCGCCTGCATCCGCAAATACTCGTGGGCGCCGACCGGCGTCGCCTGGAGCCGGGTGTTCTCCGCCTGGAATGTCCACGCAATGAACGCCGTGAAACCTCCTGTCTCGTCCTGCTGACGCCGCACACGCTCGAGATGCTCAATCCGATGCCGGAGCGACTCGACGTGCCCGAACATCATCGTCGCCGTCGAGGCCATGCCCAGCCTGTGCGCCACGGCCATCACCTCCAGCCAGTCGTCGCTCATCGCCTTGAGCGGCGAGATGCGTTGGCGTACTTCATCGACCAAAATCTCGCCGCCGCCGCCAGGGATCGAGCCCAGGCCAGCATCGCGGAAATCCCGGATCAGCGACTCCAGCGGCTCGCCAAACACGTCACGAAAATGGATGAACTCACTAGGGCTGAAGCCGTGAATGTTGATCTGCGGAAACTTGTCCCGGATATGCGAAAGCAAATCGAGGTACCACTGCTTGTTGAGCTTCGGGTGATGCCCACCCTGCATCAGGATCTGCGTGCCACCCAGCGCGATGGTCTCCTCGATTTTCCGGTCGATCTCGTCGTGGGTGATCACGTACGAATCGTCCTGTTTTTCCGACCGCCAAAACGCGCAGAACTTGCAGTATACGTTGCAGACGTTGGTGTAGTTGATATTGCGGTCGATGTTGTAGGTAACGATGTCGTTACCGCGCCCGCCGTAGGCGTCCGCCTTGGCCAAGCGGCGGCGGCGATCCGCCAGCGCGCCAAGCTGTGGCAGCGGCAGCTCACAAAGCTGCGCCGCCTCGTCGACACTCACACGCCCCCCATCCCAGATTTTTTGGCAGAGTGCCTCCTTGGTGGCATCCAAGCCCACGGCGCGAATATAGTCATTCGCGGACAAAAGGCAACCCGCTTGGCCAAACGCCGGGCGGCTCACCCCTTTCTCTGCTGCCTGCTCCAGGCATCCCGTAGCGTAACGGTGCGGTTGAATACCGGCTTCCCGGGCTTCGAATCGTTGGCATCGGCACAAAAGTAGCCCAGACGCTCAAACTGAAATCGCTCGCCCGGCCCGGCCTTGGCCAAGGCCGGCTCGAGCTTAGCCTCGGAAATCACCTCCAGCGACTCGGCGTTGAGGTGATCGAGATATGCTTTGCCACCATCCTCCCTGCTCGGATCCTCGACCATGAAAAGCCGGTCGTAGAGCCGCACCTCAGCCTCGAAAGAGTGTGATGCCGACACCCAGTGGATCGTACCCTTGACCTTCCGGCCGTCCGGCGCATTGCCACCGTGCGTCTCGGGGTCGTACGTGCAGTGCAGCTCGGTCACCTCCCCGGCGGCGTTCCTGATGATCTCGTTGCAGGTGATGAAATAGGCGAAGCGTAGCCTCACTTCCCGCCCCAGACCGAGTCGGAAAAATTTCGCTGGTGGCTCCTCCATGAAGTCGTCCCTCTCAACGTAAATCTCGCGCGTGAACGGCACCGTGCGCGTTCCGGCATCAGGATCTTTCGGGTGGTTGGCCGCGTCGAGTTCCTCGACTTTGTTCTCGTCGAAATTGGTGATCACGACCTTGAGCGGACGCAGCACCGCCATTCTGCGATGCGTGGTGTCGTTCAGGTCCTGCCGGATGCTGTGCTCGAGCAGCGCGACATCAGTGAGGCTGTTGAACTTGGTCATGCCGATGGTTTTACAGAATGAGCGAATGCTCGCCGGCGTGTAACCCCGGCGGCGCAGCCCTGAGACGGTCGGCATGCGGGGATCATCCCAACCACCGACATGCCCCTCCTGAACGAGCGTCAGCAGTTTACGTTTGCTTAAAACGGTGTAGGTGAGATTAAGCCGTGCAAACTCGATCTGTCTTGGACGACAGTCAATGGTCACATTGTCGAGCACCCAGTCGTAGAGAGGCCGGTGCACCTCAAATTCCAGCGTGCAGAGCGAGTGGGTAATGCCCTCGATCGAGTCAGACAGGCAATGAGTGAAGTCGTACATCGGATAGAGGCACCACTTGTTGCCGGTGCGATGATGCGGCGTCTTGCGGATACGATACAGCACCGGGTCGCGCAGGTGCAGATTCGGCGAAGCCATGTCGATCTTTGACCGCAACACCCGTGTACCATCACCGAACTCACCGTCGCGCATCCGCTGGAACAGCTCCAAATTCTCCTCCGGCGAACGATCCCGATACGGGCTATTGGTTCCCGGCTTGGTCGGTGTGCCCCGGTGATCGGCGATCTCGTCCAACGTCAACTCGCAGACAAACGCCTTACCGGCCCGAATCAACTCAACGGCAAAGTCGTACAGTTTCTCAAAATAATCGGAGGCGAAGAAAATATTATCGCCCCAGTCAAAGCCGAGCCACTGCACGTCCTCCTTGATGGAGTCAACGTACTCCACGTCCTCCTTTGCCGGGTTCGTGTCGTCAAATCGTAGGTGGCAGACGCCGCCCTTGTTCTCTAGCGAGATGCCAAAATTCAGGCAGATCGACTTGGCGTGGCCGATGTGCAGGTAGCCGTTTGGCTCCGGCGGAAAGCGGGTCACTATCGAGGTATGCTTGCCGCTTGCCAGGTCGTTAGAGACGATTTCGCGGATGAAATCGAGTGGCTCAGGCTTGGGCTCGCCGTTGCCGGTTTCTACAGAATTATTGTTTGTGTTACCCATCTCGAGTGGCTCGCTGGCCAAGCGGCAGCGAAACGCGCAGCCTAAATGAGCCCCAAAACGAAGGGAAGCGCGATCACTCCAGCGATGCCTTGAGGTTGGCGAAAAAGTCGAGCACCGCCTCTTCCGAGGCCGGCTCCGCCTCGTTGCCGTGCACGATCAGTTCCTCGGGGATTTCCTTCAAAAACGGCGAGGGATGGCAGGGGATTTGTTCGCCGAATTTCCTGCGGTTTTTGCAGTGGCTCATGGCCAGCGTCTTCTGCGCCCGGGTGATTGCCACGTAAAACAACCGCCGCTCCTCGTCGAGCGTCCCCTCAACCTTCGAACGGGCGTGCGGGATCAGGCCATCCTCCATGCCGGCGATGAACACGTGCGGGAACTCCAGTCCCTTGCAGCTGTGCACGGTGATCAGCGTCACAGCGTCACCGGCTTCGTCCTCTTCGTCGCGTTCGCGATCGAGAGAAATGTGCTCAAGAAAACGGTGCAACCGATCCGCCGCCGGACGATCCGCCGGGACAAAATCAGGATCCATCGAGTCGAGTAGATCGACGATGCTACGCACACGGTTCTCGGCACTCTCCTGGTCCTTCTCCATGCGCCGGATTTCGCGGAACAAGCCCACCTCATCCAGCCAAGCCGTGCACCACGCCTTGAGCGGATTTGTCGGGTGTACTGCAATCGGGCGGTTCAACCGCTCGTTGGTCGACTCCACTAGTTCTACAAAGTCGAGGATACTGTCGACTGTACGCCGTTGAAACTGGCCAAGCGCTGACTCGTCGCGCATCACGGCAAACACCGAACTACCACGCTCCTGGCTCAAGCCAAGTAGCTTCTCCATCGTGGCGTTGCTGAGGCCACGAGTCGGGACGTTGGCGATGCGCAGAAGGCCGCTGTCGTCGTCGGGGTTGAGGAACAGCTTGAGGTAGGAGACAAAATCGCGGATTTCGCGCCGGTCAAAGAAACTCTGCCCACCGACCAGATTATAGCGGACTTCGGCCTTGCGCAGCGCCGTCTCGAGCGGGCGAGATTGCTGATTGGTCCGGAACAGAATCGCCTGCTCACGCCACTTCACCTTTTTGATGCTACGATTGTAGTTGATTTCCTCCACCAGCGCCTGCGCTTCCTCTTCATCATCGCGAAACTCCCAAAGCATGATCGGCTCCCCCGCGCCCTTGTCAGACCAAAGTTTTTTTGCACGCCGCTGGACATTGTTTTTGATAACCGCGTTAGCAGCCTCGAGGATCGAGTTGGTGGAGCGATAGTTTTGCTCAAGCTTGACCACCTGCACATCTGGGAAATATTTATCGAGATCGAGCAAATTGGCCACCTCGGCACCGCGCCACCCGTAAATGCTCTGGTCGTCGTCGCCGACGACGCAGAAGTTTCGGTGCTCCCCAGCCAGACTGTGTACCAGCTCAAACTGCGAGTTGTTGGTGTCCTGATACTCGTCCACCATGATGTAGCGATAACGCTCGCGGCATTCGTCGAGCGCCCCGGGGTGCTCGGCGAACAGCCGCAGCACGAGCAGGATTAGGTCGTCGAAATCGACAGCGTTGCTGGCCTTAAGCATTTGCTGGTAAGTCGAAATCAAATGCTTGGCCAAGGCGGCCAAGTCCTGATCCTCGGCAATAAGCTCATCGCTATTGGTATTTCGCCAGCGGCTGATCAGTGAGAGGACAGCGTACGGGTCGGGTTTTTTCGAGCCAAGCGAGATGTGGCTCAGGATGCGCCGGACAACCCCAAGCTGCTCGGCTTCGTCGTAGATGACGAAGTTTTTTTTGTAGCCCAGTTTTGTGATGTGCCGACGCAAAATGCGAACGCACAGCGAGTGGAACGTGCAGATCGTCGGCTTCTCCGTCTGGCCATCCTCGCCGACCAATCGCCGCTTGGGCACCAGGCTTT
>JAKUOU010000085.1 GCA_022451065.1 Pedosphaera sp.
AGGCTTGACATAAATGAGACTGTGTCTCATTCTCTTGAGCCCTTGCTCTTGGGATTTAAAATGAAAGCCTATTTAAAATCATTTTTTATTATCGGTTCATTAGCCTTTGGTTCTGTTTCCGCTACTGAACTAAATATCTACTCACATCGCCACTACGACTCCGATGCGATTCTTTTCAAACAGTTTTCCGAGGAGACCGGAATCAAGGTAAACGTCGTTAAGGGAAGTGCTGACCAACTTATCCAACGCTTGTCTAGCGAAGGTAAAAACTCACCGGCGGACGTGCTGCTCACAGTTGATGCCGGACGACTGCACCGGGCCAAGTCAGCTGGTGTACTGCAGCCTGTTAAGTCCGAGGTGCTATTAAAAAATGTACCGGCACCGATGCGTGACCCCGAAGGGTACTGGTACGGTATGACCGTTCGCTCGCGTGTTATCGTTTATGCTAAGGATCGAGTAAAACGAAGCGAACTTTCTTCCTACGAGGACTTGGCTAAGCCTAAGTGGAAAGGGCGTGTAGTCGCCCGTTCTTCCAGCAATATTTACAACCAGTCACTGCTCGCCTCGATCATTGCTGCTAAAGGTAAGGATAAAGCTTTCGCCTGGGCTAAAGCGGTTCGCAAAAATATGGCTCGCGCACCGCGTGGCAGTGATCGAGATCAGGCGCGTGCTGTGGCCTCAGGATTGGCTGATGTGGCCATAATGAACACCTATTACCTAGGTATCCTCGCCAACTCCTCCGTGGCAGCTGATCGCGAGGTGGCAAATAAAGTAGGTGTCTTTTTCCCTAACCAGAACGGTCGCGGAGCTCATATCAATGTCAGTGGCGGTGCCGTCACAGCAAGCACAAAAAGTAAAAAAGAAGCCGTTCTCTTTCTTGAGTTTCTCACTAGCGCCAAGTCGCAGGAGACCTTCGGCAACGTCAACTACGAGTACCCAGTGCTAATCAAGAACAACAAATCCCAGTTACTCAAGAGCTGGGGGTCTTTCAAGGCGGATGAAGTGAATCTCTCCATGCTTGGAGCCAAAAACGCCGAGGCCGTCAAGCTGTTCGATCTGGCAGGTTGGGAGTAATCTTCCACCGGCTTGGCTGCTTACTTAATCAATAAAGCGCAACACGAATTGCGCCGCCTGAAGCATGAGTTTCGTTTTAATCTCAACGCTTGGACGATCTCGGCTGTACTCATCGGCTTAATCCTTTTCCTGCCGATGGCCGAGGTGCTTTGGCATCTTACTCAACCAGCTGAAAACTGGGAACACATCCGCGACACCGTTTTCGGGCGATATCTCAAGGGGTCTATCCTTCTCGTAACCGGCACGGCTACCCTATCCATACTGTTTGGTGTTTCGTCTGCTTGGCTGGTCGCGTGTTGTGAGTTTCCTGGCCGTAAAATATTCGAGTGGGCACTGATTCTCCCTTTCGCTATCCCCACCTATATCGCAGCTTACGCCTACTTTGATCTAATCGACCGACTGACCCCGTTGCTCATATGGGTGCGCGATAATATCAATCAGGAAGCCATGACACAGTTGAACGACACAATTGTTTATCCAGTTACGATAATAGTGTTGGCCTCGGTGCTTTACCCTTATGTATACCTTGTGGCCCGAACAGCATTCACACGGCAAAGCAGTCAGTATATTGAGGCAGCACGCACACTTGGCCATGGACCGCATTCCACCTTTTGGCGCATGGCTCTTCCATTGGCACGGCCGGCCATCGTAGGCGGAGTAGCCCTAGTGGTCATGGAGACACTCAACGACTACGGCGCAGTGGAACATTTTAACATCCCAACTTTCACCACTGGCATCTTCCGCACTTGGCTTTCTGGTGGCGATCTGCCAGGAGCATTACGATTAGCCGCCTGCCTAATGGCGTTCATCCTCTTATTGCTGGTGCTGGAAAAGCGGATGCGTTTTGGGGCCAAATTCCACAAAAACAGCCAAGCAGATCGACCTTTCCAGCGTTATCCGCTTGGCCAAGCCAAGGCCGGCGTGGCTATAGTCTGCTGCCTGCTTCCTCTAGTAATTGGCTTTGTTTTGCCGCTTTCGAGGTTGGCATACTGGGCAGGTCTCACCGTTACTAAGGTCCTCGACATGTCCTTTCTCAAGCTCACGCTGAACAGCATCGGAATTTCAATCGCAGCCGGCATAACCACGGTACTTCTCGCTCTGTTCTTGGCCTACACAGCAAAGTACTTTGGGAGTAGAACGGTCAGAGCCACAAATCGCTTGGCCATCCTTGGATACGCCGTTCCAGGCGCAGTAATAGCGATGGGCATTCTGCTCGTCGCCAAACAGCTCAATAGCGCGACGGGCTGGGTCATCACCGGATCGCTAACGATGCTAGTACTCGCGTACATTATTCGATTTCTTGCAGTCGCCTGGCACCCGATCGATTCAGGCATGGAACAGAATTGCGAACAGCTCAACAACGCCTCACGGTCGCTTGGGGCAAGCCCGGCGCATTCGTTGATTCAGATAAACATGCCTCTTTTGTGTAACTCTCTCGTCGCTGCAGGGTTGTTTGTGTTCGTCGACACAATGAAGGAACTACCACTTACTCTGATCCTGCGACCGTTTAATTTTGAAACACTCTCGACAAAAACCTTCGACCTCGCAAAACAGGCTCAAATTCCCGAGTCTTCGGTTTCTGCACTCTGTATAATTATTGTTAGCCTACTGCCGGTAGTCTGGCTCAACAGGCAAATACGCACTCTGGAAAAATGAGTCTGCTCTCCATTCAAAATGTTTCAAAACAGTACACAGCAACAAATGCACCTGCGCTCAATGGCGTGAGCTTCGATTCAGAACGAGGCAAGATTGTCGCTCTTATCGGCGTTAGTGGTAGCGGCAAAACCACGCTACTTCGCATCGTCGCAGGACTTGAGACACCGGATGCCGGTATAGTTGTACTTGACGGTAAAACACTGAACAGTTCATCCGTATTTGTCTCTCCCGAGCAACGTAACTGCGGGTTAGTTTTTCAGGACTACGCCCTTTTCCCCAACAAAACCGTTTACCAAAATATTGTCTTCGGGAAAGGTGCCACGGATGATTCCGTCAGGCTCAAGCAACTCATCGACATGGCTGGTATCGGTGGCCTGGAGCAACGGTTTCCACACGAGATTTCCGGTGGGCAGCAACAACGCGTTGCACTCGTTCGCGCCTTGGCTACACGTCCAAAGCTTTTACTGCTGGACGAACCACTAAGCCACCTAGACTCCGATTTGAAGGATTCCGTACGGACGGAGTTGCTAAATTTATTTCGCAAAACCGATACCACCACACTGTTTGTTTCGCACGACATTGAGGACGCCATGGCCATAGCCGATCGCATGGTCGTTATGCGCGATGGGCAAACGGAACAGGTCGGTCAGCCCAGCGAGATTTACAAGCGTCCGATCAATAGCCATGTCGCTCGGCTGTTCGGTAAAACAAATTTCATCCCAGCCAGTCTCATCCGAGGATCGCATCATGTATTTGAGGATAAAAAAAACGAGGGTATGATTGTTCCTGTTCGCCCTCACCAATGGCGCATCATTGACGGTGCCGCTGACGATTCAAACACCTTCAAAGGCAAGGTTAAATCAATGACCAACCAGGGAGCGTATCTGGAAGTTGTACTAGAAACGGAACACCTTAACCTTACGCTTCACCTTGACGCTAAGACTTCGATTCAAGTTGGAACCCTGCTCACCGTAGGCTGCGATCTAACAGAATAAGTCGCCTTAAAATGTTGCGTTGTGCGGAGTGCATCAGAAGGGTTCATTCCATTGATCTTAACCATTATTGAGCTGCGCACTGCTTCTGAGCAAATTGTCAGGATGGCCCAACAATCTAGTCAGGGATGCTTACCTTGGCTAGATAGATGGATGTTTTACCATCATGACTGCTGTAGTAACTGATCCATAAAAGGCCGTTGTACCAGACCAGACCAGCATAGCTCGAGTCACCCCCGCTGGGCAGTTTGGTTGACGGCGTGTACGTTGCGGTCGCAGGGTTAATCCAGCCAATCTCAGTCCATTGCGAACCCCAATCACGATGGTTCTCCGCTGCATAACGGCGTACACAGGCGATGATCCGGCCGTCTGGAAGCTCGATTATCGATGGTCCTCCGATGCTGACATTCAACCGTCGCCACTCCCAATCCGTGTATGGCGCTTCCGATTGGCCAAGCAGCGCGAGGCCAGCCTGTTTTGACGTTGCATTGTCACGTCGCAGCAGCATGTGTGCGCGGCCCTCATCATCAAAAAACATTGCGTGCTCATTGCTTCGGTCGCCAGGTGGTCGAAGATGATTGACCAGTTGAGTGTATTCACTGCCGTCTTTTGTCTGGTATAACTTTGTCGCATCTCGGTGACCCCACCGGTAACCTAGAGCATAGCCGATTCCTGCCTGCCAAGTCGTCTGCCAAAGCCAGTATCCCTTGTCGGCGATTTGCGTCGGACCCTTCCAATCGGTGCCGTTGCTTGAAATATATGTCACCGAAGTGTTGTTGCGAATGTCGGCGTTGTCGTTGTCAACGCGATATTCGCATGAATTAAGCAGCAGCTTGCCGCTGGGCGTGATTGATAACTTGGCATCCCGAAGATCCACACCCTTGGTTTCCAGCAGTGCCGCCGATTTCCAGTCTTTTCCATCCTCAGAATGAATGACTCTGAGTTTGCCGTAGTCTCCGCCGCCGGCGTGACCTTTACCTTCGCGGAAAGCGCAGTACCACCTGCCATTGAAACGCTCCAGGTCCGTAAAGGCGTTGTGCGGCGCCGCATCCCATATTTTTTGCACGTTCAGAACTTTCATGGCCACGCGGTCTTCCGCGTTCACATGGCTACACAAGAGAAACGGGAAGATAAGGAGGCTTCGAAGGGGATTTGTTTTCATTCAATGATTGTCGTAAGAATAAAAATCGTCGCAACGATTCCACTCCACGCTCAAGTAAAATTTCTTAGGTTCCTATATTCCAATTCTGTATTTGCGCTGGAAGCAGTCACTTCAGAGGGTTCTCAAACCAAACCACGTTTTTGCTTTGCTGTCCAGCGATGAGGGTGTCGAGATCGCCGTCGGCATCCATGTCCACAAGGCGAATATCGTAGGCGGCTTGGTCGTTGTGTATGATGTGGGTGGTGAACTTACCTTTGCCGTCATTCTCAAACCACGCGGCCTTTCGACTCACGTAGGCGCAGGTGACGGCGTCGATGTCCCCATCGTCGTCAATGTCTCCCACCTGCAGGCAGTGTGAAGACAGGAGTTCGGTGTTGATGTCGTAGATTTTCCACCCGGGATTCTCGTACCAAATGAGACCCCTGCCGTGACCGCGGCTAGCGATGATGTCCAACTTGCCGTCGCCGTTCACATCTGCGGGAAGAATGTTGGTGGCACCGGGATGCTTGCCGGGCAGGCGATGTTTCTTGAACGGCATGGTAGAATCATCCCCAGCCTCCCACCATGCGAACCATTCGCCCATGCCGGATTTGTCCGAAGGCCCACCCTTGGCGGCAAGGGTGATGTCGAGCCGGCCGTCACCGTTGAGGTCGCCGGCCCCGAGGTAATGGCTAAGGCCGGGCGCGTCGTTCTTGGCGAACACATGACGTGTCCAGCGATCGGCCTTGTGGGGATTCTTTGGCACCTCCAGCCAAACGGCAGAGTCGGGAAATTTGCCCTTCGGTTGGGCGCTATTGGCAAGGAGATCGAGTTTGCCGTCTCCGTTCACGTCCGCCTTAAGAACTCCGTGGATGCCGATGATTTCGTCCTCGGCAATGCGAGCCTTCCACGGACCGTTCGTTGCGTTCTTGTTCGGTTGCTCGAACCACACAATGAGCCCAGGCTGATAGCGCGCGCCAATGAAGTCCGAATCGCCATCGCCGTCCACGTCGAACGTTTCGCCGTGGATAAAGGTGTGATCCTTGTGGTCGCCGATAATGACCTCCTTCCAGGCCGGTGCGACAAACAGCCGAGTTTTTCCACCGGCATTGCTGATGATATCTACCTTCCCATCACCGGTGAAGTCGGCCGCCACCGCAACATTGTTATGCAGCCCCTCCCAGACGATGTGGCGTTTCCAATTGCCCTTTGCCGCAGCTTCAACGCTGGACAGGATGAGAGTTTGAACGAACAGAATCCTCAGAATGCGCATGATGTTATTGATTATATTAGCGAATTTGACCGGATAGGGATGATTGTGGCCCAACGGAATCGGCTATGCACTAATCATAACGATCGCACCCGGTTGCTGAAATGTTTTTTCACTCAAAAAAACACGCCAAAATGGCGGACCTTCGCTAACGCTCTGCAACCAAATTGGCCTGAGAAAACAACGCCATAACGCCGGCACCCCACCAGAAGCACGACTGCGATTGTTGCTAGTAGGTAATATTTCATTTCTTGGAGATTCAGTAATGATGGTAAATCTTGGGCTTCACTCGAAAACTGCCTCGCTGAAATCCAGCTTGTAAATAACCCCCAAATTGTAGCCTATGGCATAAAGGTCACCACTACGGTCACGCCCGAATGAAACGACACGATCTGGGCAGTTCCCAATCTCGCGAATTACCTGAAGTTTGCGATCACGTTGCCGGATTCCCCAGAGTCGTTTGGATTGGTAATCGGCGCAGATGTAGACGCCGTCAAACGAAGAAGCCTTTCCGGGAGGAGAACGAAAAACATATCCACCGGTGATGGACACCCCGTGCTTCCTGCGAAATGAGACGATAGGTGCAACAAACCGGGCTCCCTCATTGCGATAGCGCGTGGAAAATAATTCGAATCCCTCAAATACATTCCAACCGTGGTTTTCTCCTGATCGCACAATCGCAACTTCCTCAAAGCGATTTTGCCCAACATCACCAACCCACAAGTCACCGTTATGCGGGTCAAAACTGAATCTCCAGGGCTGCCGCAATCCGAAGGCGAAAATCTCGCGATGCACCCTAGTGTTAGCGTGATCAACGAAGGGATTGTCCTCGGGGATGCCGTATGGCTTACCTCCCTTGCGATGATTCACATCAATCCGCAACATCTTGCCGGAAAACGAAGTCAAGTCTTGGGCGTGTCCGTGGGGATCCTCCTGCGGGCCGCCATCGCCCATGCCGATATACAGGTATCCATCAGGTCCGAATTCCAGTCCGCCGCCGTGGTGAAACTCGGTGGCAACATCAAACTCCAGCACCTTACGCGTAGGCTTGCCAGAGTCGGCACGTAGGTCCGGGCGCGCTTCACGCTCACCAATCACCATGCCTCGACGAGCACCGTCTTTGACTTCGTGCATGAAGTAGTACTTCCGGTTTTTGGCGAAATTCGGATGGAATACGAAGCCAAGCAACCCTTCATCGTTGGTGACATAAACTTCGTCGAGTATCTCTACGAAAACTGACCGAGTTACACTGCCGTCGTCACCTTTGCCCAACAGGGTAAGGCGAGCTTTACTTTTCTCTAGGATGACAAATTGATCATCGATCACCGGATGCTCTCCGAACCAAACCGGCTTATGAAGATTCAGCCCCTCACCAAATACTGGAACCGGTTTGACGGGTTTCATCAATCTGGGGATTTCCAGCGGAGTTCCTTGTTCATTGAGCAACTTGGATTGTACGTCCTTCAGGTTTTCCAGATAAGTGATTAGGTCGGAAAACTCATCTTTGGAGAGCGTAGTGTGAAGGTTTGGAGGCATCATGGATACCGGACTCGTGAGTTGTTCTTCAATATCCGACTTCGTGATTTTATGCCGCATGTTACCAGCTGCAGCGATAACGAGCTCCGTTTGCGACGACTCCTTCACAATCCCGCTAAATGATTCCCCGGCCTTTGTTTTCACGGTCGAAAGAGCAAAGCCGGCCATAATGTTGGCAGAAGGCTCCAGTACCGAGAAAATCAAGTCAGCGCGGGAGAACTTATCACCGGCTGCGGCAAGGTCCGGTCCCGCCAGGCGTCCACTGCCGTCGGTTGAATGACAATGTGCGCACAGCGCCCGATTACCGGCAAAGAGCTTCTTCCCTCGGGCCGGGTTGCCGCTGCGTGTCATCGCTTGTTTGCGATAATCCTCACGGGAAGGCACCTGCTTGACAGCCTCTTTCTCCGCCTTTGCCTTTATCGCATCAATTTCCGGGGTTTGGCAAAACAGTATATCCGGGAAGGCCAACAGAACGACGATTAGTTTCAACCAACAGGGCACGGCGCAAAGAATGTCGAGGTGGCTGCCACAGTCAAGCCGCCTCATGCAAAGGCGATTTGACCAAGGAGCCGTTAGACCTAAAACCCATGGCATTGAAATTTGTAACATTAGCAATAGCTTTTTGACACCTTCGACACCTCCTGACTGAACGACCGATTTTTGCTGGCACAATTCTGTTTCTACGACCACGATTCCTGCACCATTATTTCTGTAATGAGACACCTGCTACTCACAACAATCATAGCCGTGCTTATAGTTGTCGGAATTTCCTTCGCTGGGCCTATTCACGATGCTGCGGAAAGAGGAGATCTTGCGGCTGTTCAAATTGAATTAAACAATGGTGAAAAAGTAAACGCAAAGGACATGGATAATTGGACTCCTTTACACATTGCCGTTCGTTTCAAACATCAGGAGTTAGTCGAACTGCTTATTGCTAGCGGTGCAAATGTAAATGCGCAAGGCGGCTGGCAGAAAGCAGCACCATTACACTGGGCATCTTCCGCAGGTCACATGAAAATTGTCGAGTTGTTAATAGCCAATGGTGCGAATGTGAATGCGAAGGCAAAAAACGGAGGAACTCCGCTTGATTGGGCTAAAGTTGAAGGGAAACAGCAGGTGGCTGATTTCATTTTTAAACAGGGTGGTAAAACGGAGGAGCAATTAAAGAAAAATATTGTAAAGTTACTTTACAGTAAGGATAAACTGTCAATCGATATGCCCTTTAGTTTTAGTTTCAATGCTAAAGATGGACTAAGTTATACCATTGAAGTTACGGTAGATTTTCGAAAGTGGAGCGAGTTAGATACAATCAACGGAATTGACCCAGAAGTGCAATTCACTGATTCTCGAGAAGCTTTGTTTGAGCGGCAATTCTACCGAGTTAAAGTAGCCGATTAATCTTTTCGTAAGCACTGCAGTAAGAGCGATGGCAAATTGAAGGCCGTTAGCAACCGAAACAACTCCTGCTAAGATTTCACCCTTTCAGTAGTTACCCCACTCCCAATAACTCCCCTTCCCTTTTGCTGATAAATTAATTGAGCTGCCTCACCGCGGGTAAGATTGGCGTCCGGCTTGGGCCATGCTTGCACCTTCTTCCTTAGCAAGCCTGAAATGATCTTTATTGCCTTAGCCCTTGTTACCTCCTGGTCTGGGTAAGCAAGAATCCTGGTGGTTTTCCCGGTCTCTTTGTGAATCTCGTAATCAAAGAAAGGCCTGTGAGACTGAGTTGAATAATCGTACAGGGTCTCGATGTATTGAAAGGCAGGGTGACCGCGCGGCACATCACTAAAGTGTGCGGCGGTAATGCTGAGCGGGATCTGCAAGCCCTTCACCACCATGCGGGCAAACTCGCTTCTTGTTACCAGTTCCTTCGGGCGGAAACGATACGCCTTTTTGTTCAAATCCGTTAGGCTTGTCGATGGTCCGTTCGAGTGGAAACGGTCTGGATCATTGTTAGCAATGGCGCCTAGGAGACTCAGTTTCTGCACGGCTTCAAAGGCGGGCGCATCTCTCGGAAGGTCGGTGTAGAAAAATAAGACACACCCTTGTTTCAACAACTCATCTTGGATTTGGCTTACAGGCACCTTCCCAAGTTCCAGGTCATGAGTGACCGCCAGTGCGGCTGCAACCCCGGCCGCCTGTCCGAGCGAGGACCAGACGGGCTCCATCCTAACTGTGCACATCGCCACATGCGTGCTTGAAATGCCAACAGGGAAAAGGATCCCATGATGTTGCTCAGGAACCATCACGCCATACGGGATTTGATAGGGTCCGGTTACATCAAACAAATGAAGCGTCCCTTCAGCAGCCCCTTCCCCCGATCGGGGTTCCTTTCTTGTAGTCGGTCCTTGGACATTGTGGGAATCAATCCCATAGACTCCAATGGCCACAGAATTTGGATTGAGGGGACCTCGCAGTCCATTACCACGAAGATCTTTGTGTATATCCGATTCCTTCAATGTATATAGTCCTTCGATGCGGCGCCCCTGACGTACATAAAGCCGATAAGGAACGTTGTTGTTATCCATGAATTCATCGTCCGGAATCCCAATGTTAGGTGAGCCTCCTTCCGTTTGAATGTAGTAGAGCCAACCTAGGTCATAATTACGGAAGATTCTTTCTATTTTAACTCGCTCCTTCCAGTCAGCCAGTACCCAACGTGTCCCATAGCCAGTCAGATCACCGCCCCAACTGATTCCAAGTAAGTCAAACTTTCTGTTCGGAATGATCGGCTTGTTGTTCGAATTCCATCGATACTTGGCCGGATCGTAATTCGGCGGTGGTTCCTTAATCCGGTAAGGGTGGTCGGGGCGGCCATAATCTTTTCCAGTGAGACGATACGTGAACGCTTGCGACCGATCGTCAGCCTCCCCTGTGCTTTCCGGAAGGATGGTCGCCTTTAACGCTCCCGGAACACCGCGAAAGAAATTTGTATAGATGCGCCCGGCGTGCGGCTCTTCCTCAGACCGAGCTTCTCTTCCAATGCGAAAAGGCACGTTGGCAAAAGCCGCTAGGTCAGCCTCATAGGTCGCGTCAATGATCACTTTTGCAGTGTAAGCCTGCTTCTTCCCCAGATTACCCTGATTATCACGATCTTGCGTGATCACGCCTGTCACTCGATTCTCTTTCATCTCCACATCGACCGCTACTTCGTTGAAGCACGTGGTGACAGCACCTACCTCAGCAACAATCTCCGCATAAATCCTAGCTGCCGTATGCGGCTCCCAGGCTCTTCCTTCGGCCACATTCCATGGAAAACGCGGATCTCGCGTCAGGTGGGCTTTCACAAGCGGATCCTCTGCCAGTTTTGTCCGATGATACGTTTTCACGCGCTGCCGGAATTCCTCCATCACGCCGCTATTCGACTCCACATAGAGATCATCCAATCGAATCACGCCTGAGGAAAGCATACCCCCAAGAACAGGAGACTGCTCGATTAGGACCACAGTCTTTCCAGCACGACCGGCTGCGATTGCAGCAGCAATTCCCGCCGGCGTCCCGCCGATGACAGCCACGTCATAATCTCTAGCGGGACTCTGGACCGTAACGGAACCCTCGGCAGCAACCCCGGCTTGAAGAATGACGACAAGCAAAAGAGCAAACAGGATTTTAAATTGGCGTATCAAGGGTGTTGTTAAGCGTAGCATTGTAAACGCACTGAACTCATGTGGGGCAACTTGTAAGTAAGGCATCTAATCAAAACAAACACTTTATAAGCAACTAACCATCTGAAAAACTAAAAGCTGAAGGGAAGTGAAAAATGCGTCCAGTTGCATTCAGAAACGGGTGACTTTACTTTTCACTTTTCAAGCAGTACCCAGTTTTGCTCTAAATCCCCTTCCCTTTTGCTGGCACAGCTCTGTTTCTACTGTCATTATTCGCGCACCACTATTCGCGCAATGAAACGAATAACACATTTCAAGACCTGCTTGCTGGCCGTGCTCTTTGCCGCCGGAGCCGTGCATGGCGCCAAGCCCAATTTCGTCATCATCTTCACCGATGACCAAGGCTACGGCGACCTGAGCTGTTTCGGATCCAAGACTATTCGCACTCCAAACATCGATCGCATCGCCAAGGAAGGCCGTAAATTCTCAAGCTTTATGGTGGCCTCACCAGTGTGCACTCCTTCCCGTTCGGCTTTGCTCACGGGCTGTTACCCCAAGCGGGTGGGCATGCATCAAGGTGTCCTTTTTCCGTCATCGACGAAGGGGCTAAACCCGAAAGAGCACACCATCGCCGATCACTTGAAGTCGCAGGGCTATGCCACCGCCTGTTTCGGTAAATGGCACCTCGGTCACCACAAGGAAGTGCTGCCCACCGCCAACGGCTTCGACACCTATTACGGCATTCCGTATTCGAACGACATGAACCATCCCGACAACAAAGGCAAACCCCGTGGACGCTGGGAAGGCATGGACATCCTCTGGAACGATCCCGAGTCGACCCTCACCAAGTGGAAGACACCATTGCTCGAGAACGAGAAAATCGTAGAGCTGCCGGTAGACCAGCGCACCGTCACTCGCCGCTACACCCAGAAGTCGATCGATTTCATCAAGGCCAACAAGGACAAACCCTTCTTTGTGTACCTCCCGCACTCCATGCCGCACATCCCGCTGTATGTGCCCGACGAGGTGCGCGATCCCAACCCCAAGAACGCCTACATCAACACCATCGAGCACATCGACACCGAAGTGGGGCGCCTGCTCAAGACACTGGACGAACTGAAACTCTCCAACAACACCTACGTCATTTATACGACCGACAACGGCCCTTGGTTGCAGTTCCGCCACCACGGCGGCTCTGCCGGCCCACTGCGTGAGGGCAAGGGCACCACCTTCGAGGGAGGGCAGCGTGTGCCCTGTGTGATGCGAGGTCCGGGCATCCCCTCCGGGACGGTTTGCAATGAACTCACCGGCACTATCGACATCTTGCCCACCATTGCCGCCCTCACAGGCAAACCATTGCCGTCCAACAAGATTGACGGACTGGATGCGTCCGGGCTCTGGAAGGGCACC
>JAKUOU010000086.1 GCA_022451065.1 Pedosphaera sp.
CCCTTGACCACCTTAGCTGAGCGGTTGATACAGAGCACTTTCTCGGTAAATCCATCATCGGGTTGGTCGTTGCCACCAAAACGGCCACGCTGGCCTCCTCCGCCCTGGCGCTGGCCGGGACCTCCAAAGCGCCCACCTCCGCCCTGGCGTTGGCCGGGACCTCCGAAACGCCCACCTCCGCCCTGGTGTTGGCCGGGGCCTTCCGTGGCAGGTTGCGCCTTGGTAGTTGTCTCTGGTGCAGCCTGCGGAGCCTCGGCGGAGGGAGTGCTCTCGTTTTGATTGGGTTGTTCAGCCACGGTTGTCCTTATATGCTTATTCCTGCCTTGCGGGCCGCGTCGGCCAGGGCCTTGATTTTCCCGTGAAACCGGGCGCCGCTACGGTCAAACACGACCGTTTTGATGCCTGCCGACTTGGCTGCCTCTCCAGCGAGCTTGCCGATCTCGCCCGCACCGGCCGTATTGGCGGCCAGACCGTCGACCGACTTGGCACGGGTGGACACGGAGGCAAGGGTGTTGCCTGCATCATCGTCGATGAATTGGACGTAGATATTCTTGTTGGTAAAACGCACACTCATGCGGGGACGCTCCACCGTGCCCACAACTTTCTTGCGGATTCGCCACCGGCGGCGTTTCATTAAATCACGTTTTTTATCAGCTCTCATTTCCCACGGCCGCGCTATGCAGCATCTTCTCAAAAATTACTGTACCGTCTTTCCTTCCTTGCGGCGGATATACTCATCGGCATACTTGACGCCCTTACCCTTATACGGTTCCACTGGGTAGAACCCGCGCAACTCGGCGGCCACAAGGCCCACCTTCTGCTTGTCTGGCCCCTCAATGGTGACATTGGTGTCCTTGTCCACGGACACTGTCACCTGGTTGGGCAAGTCGTACTTGATGGGGTGGGAGTAACCGAGGTTCATGGTGACGGTATTGCCGCTGACTGCGGCCTTGAAACCGACCCCGTTGATCTCGAGTTTCTTCACGTACCCCTCGGACACGCCAACCACCATGTTGTTGAGAAGCGAGCGGCCGAGGCCGTGCATGGCCTTTGCCTCACGGTCGTCGCCATCGCGGGCCACGCTCAGGACGTTCTCGTCCTGGGACACGGTGGTGCGACTGGGCATGTCCATTTCGAGTTTACCCTTGGGTCCCTCGACTGAGACATGGTTGTCGGCGATGGCCACCTTGACCTTGTCCGGTACTTCGATTGTTTTGCTACCAACTCGTGACATCGTTTCCGTTCCTTTACCAGACCTTGAAAAGTAATTCGCCGCCGAGGTTCTTGCGACGAGCGTCATGCCCGCTCATCAGGCCCTGCGGGGTGCTCACCACCGCGATGCCCATGCCCCCCAATACCAGCGGGATGTCGTTGGCCGAGGTGTAGTGGCGCAACCCGGGTCGGCTGATCCGCTGCAGCCCGGAGATGATGCCCTTGCGGCCTTGAAACTTGAGGTTGATGCGAATACTCCGCTTGACGTCGCCCTCGACGTTGAACGATTCCAGGTAACCCTCGTCCCTTAGAATGCGCACGGCACTCTCCTTAATCCGGGAGTGTGGGACAGATATTTCCGGCTTCAACGCCAGGTTGGCGTTGCGGATACAGGTCAGTAAATCAGCTATCGGGTCCATTCCTGTTTCCTCACCAACTTCCCTTTGTCACACCGGGGATCATTCCCGAGCGGGCCAACTCGCGAAACGTCAACCGCGACACGCGGAACTTGCGAAAGTACGCGTGACGTCGGCCGGTGACCTCACACCGGTTGACCAACCGCACCGGGCTGGCATCGCGCGGCAGCTTGGCCAAGGCCTCGTAGTCGCCGCTTGCCTTCAACTCGGCCCGCTTGGCAGCATACTTGGCCACCGTCTTGGCCTTACGCTTGTTTCGCTCCATCCAGGCTTTTTTTGCCATAACTTCTTTATTAACGTTCGCCGTCGAACGGCATTCCAAATTCTTTCAACAACTCGTAGGCATCATCATCGTTCTTGGCGGTGGTGACGATGGTAATATCCATTCCCTGCGTATGCTTAACCTTGTCCACGTCGATCTCGGGAAAGATGGACTGGTCATCCACTCCAACGGAGTAGTTGCCAAAACCATCAAACCCTGTCGATTTCACCCCGCGAAAATCCCGGATCCGAGGCAGCGCGGTGGCCACCAAGCGGTCTAAAAACTCGTACATGGCCTGGCGCCGAAGCGTCACGCGACACCCGGTGGTCATGCCCTTGCGCAACTTGAAATTTGCAACGCTGACCTTGGCCTTGTTCAACGTGGGCTTTCGGCCGGTGATGGTGGTCAAGTCCTTTACCGCGTCACCCATCACCTCTTTCCCCAGCTCCGGGCTCACGCCCATATTGATCACGATCTTCTCGAGCTTGGGAACCTGGTGGACATTCCCGTACTTGTCCAAACCCCGGAGCTTGGCGTGGATCTCTTCCTGATATTTTTCCTGTAACCTTGGGATCATTCTTCAGTCTCGGCCTTATCGTCGCCCTCTTGGGTTTCAACGGCCTCCTTGACCGTTCGATTTCGCAGGTAGCGATCCTCGCGCATCACATTGGACCAATGAATGGTGCCTTCGCGCTCGGCGATTTCACCCTGCGGCTGGTCCTGGTTTTTGCGTATATGCTTCTTGAGCATGTTCAGCCCCTCGACGACAACGCGCTCGCTCGCGGTCAGGACATCAATAACCTTGCCACTTTTCCCCCTTTCATTCCCCGAAAGGATATAAACAGTATCTCCCTTTTTGATGTGCCGTCTGTCGCCCATTTTTAAATTACCTCCGGTGCTAGTGAAATTATTTTCATGAACTTTTTTTCTCGGAGTTCACGGGCCACCGGCCCAAAAATTCGTGTGCCTCTCGGATTACCCTCGGGGTCGATAATCACGATGGCGTTGGAGTCAAACCTCAACACGGAGCCGTCGGATCGGCGGATCGGTGACTTGGTACGCACCACCACAGCGTTGACAACTTCGCCTTTTTTTACGTTGCCATCCGGCACAGCCTCTCGCACGTGGGCCTTGATCACGTCCCCAACGGAGGCGGTGTCCTTGCGGATGCCGAGCACCCCGATCGCCCAGGCCTTCTTGGCCCCGGAGTTATCCGCCACATCTAATCTGGATCTAAGCTGTAACATTTAGGCTTCCTTCCAACGTCGATCAAGTCGCGGTCTCTTCGGCCGCCATGGCTAGCTCGCCGCGCTTCACGATCCGAAACAGTCTCCACCGCTTGGTCTTGGAGAGCGGCCGGGTCTCCATGATTTCAACCAGATCGCCCACCTGCGCCTCGTTGTTCTCGTCGTGTACCTGAAACTTGTTGGATTTGGTGATGATTTTTTTGTAGCGCGGATGCGCGATACGCCAGGAAATTTTCACCACGATCGTCTTGTCCATTTTGGAGGAGACGACCTCACCTTCCCGGACTTTTCGGTGGCTGCCGCGTGCTATAGCTACTGTTTCTGTATCGGTCATTACCTTCTTAATTCCGGGCCGCCGCCTGCTTGACTAATTCCACGGCCTTGTCTCTTCCTTTGGTTTGAATGAGTTGCGCCATTTCCCTACCGGTCAGTCGCACCCGTTGCTTGTTGAACACTGACCCACAGATTTTTAAAACATCCCTCCGGCTGAGGTCGTCCTTGGCCAAGTCGCGCAATACGCCCGCCACACCGTCCACTGTGAAATCCTTCACTTTGTCGAGTGCCGTAATTAGGTTTTTCATGGCCTCCGTCCTGCGAAGCTGCGTGACCTGGGTTTCAATGCGGGCGATGTCGTGGCGCAATTCACGAAGGCGGATCGGTTTCTCTAGCTGGCTGGAGGCCTTCTGGAGCTTGAGATTGAACAACTCCATGCGGAGTTCGCGCCCCTGGGCCGCCAGCTCAACCTTTGTCTTATCTCTGATCTCTGAAATTTTCATCCTGAATTATTCCCTCTAATCACGATGGGCTAACCGGCAGCGAATCGGCATCTTGGCCGCAGCCGAACTCAACGCCTCGCGTGCCACGGTTTCTGTCACGCCTTCCACTTCAAACAACATTGTGGCCGGCTTGACCACAGCCACCCAGTGGTCGACGTTGGCCTTGCCCTTGCCCATCCGCACTTCCAAAGGCTTTTTCGTCACGGATTTCTGCGGGAAAATCCGGATCCACATGTTTCCTTTGCGCTTCATGCCGCGGGAGATGGCCACACGGGCGGCTTCAATCTGCGTCCCGGTAATCCAACCTCGGTCAAGTGCCTGGAGACCGTAGGAGCCGAACGACACCTTGTTCCCGCGCTGCGCAGTGCCCTTACGGCTACCGCGGTGCATTTTGCGATATTTGACTTTGTTAGGTTGTAAGGCCATTCCAATATATGTTTAACCGTTACCACGAGGCCCCATCGGTCTCCTCGGGCGAGTGTCTCGCCTTGGCCCCCGCTTGGCCCGGTCGGCCTCCTCCTCGGCGGGGTCTTTGCGGCAAATCCAGCATTTCACGCCAATCACCCCGTACTGGGTTGCGGCCTCAGCAAATCCGTAATCAATATTGGCCCGCAGCGTGTGCAGCGGAACTGCACCTTCGCGTGCGTTCTCTGACCGGGCGATGTCGGAACCGTTCAACCGGCCAGCCACGCGCAGGCGAATGCCAAGCGCGCCCATGTCCATGGACACTTGGACCGCTCTCTTCATTGCCCGCCGGAAGGCGACGCGACGCTCGAGCTGCATGCAGATGTTCTCGGCAACCAGTTGGGCATCAAGTTCCGGGTTCTTTACCTCGGCAATCTCGACGTAAACCTCCTTGCCAGTCATCCTACTGAGCTCTTCCTTGATCTTGTCTATCTCAGCACCCTTGCGTCCAATCACCACACCGGGCCGCGCGGAGTAAATGGTGATCCGGCATCGGCTTGTAGCACGCTCGATCTGGATGCGCGGCACGGCAGCGGCCTGTAGTTTACCCTTCAGGATCTGGCGAATCTTGTGATCCTCCACCAGCAGCTCACCGAACTCTTTCTTTTCAGCATACCATTTGGATCGCCAATCTTTATTGACGATCAAGCGTAATCCAATTGGGTTGGTTTTTTGTCCCATACAGGTTCCGTTAAATTTGATCCGTGAGTACGATCCGAATATTGCAACACCGCTTGAGGATCGGGCTGGCCGACCCGCGAGCCCTCGGACGCCAGCGTTTCATCGTCGGAGCGTCTCCCACTGTTGCCTCTTTGACATAGAGCATCGTCTGATCCAGTTTGTGAGTTGAGTCTAAAAAACTCTGGTAGGCATCAATCTTGGCCTGACCACTTCGACGTGTCTTCTTCTTGTTCGCAGAGCCGACTTTCTGCTCCAGTTCTGAAATACGACTGCGCAAATCCTCCGGATCCCATCCGTCGGCAATATGCTCGGCATTGGCCATTGCCGACTTGAGCGTCTTGGCAACCAATCGTGCGGACTTCCTTGGAACATTCCCCAATAGGGCGCTGGCCTCCATGGCGTGCATACCCTGGATCTGCCGCGTCATTTCCCGCACCTTTTGCGGGGACATCCGCACGCCTTTTGCAACTGCCAAAACTTCCATTTTATCGTCCTCTACGCTGCCTTGTTCGTGTGTGTACCATGCCCCTTGAAGGTGCGGGTGGCTGCAAATTCACCAAGCTTGTGGCCCACCATATTTTCGGTGACAAACACGGTCGCAAACTTCTTGCCATTGTGAACCATAAATGTGTGGCCGACAAACTCAGGAGCGATGGTCGATCGACGCGACCATGTCTTGATCGGCTTCTTTTTCCCGTCGGCATTCAACTTCTCGATCTTGTCGAGCAGATGCTGCTCCACGAACGGTCCCTTTTTAATCGAACGTCCCATATCTGTTTATTTCTGCTTCATCGGCCTACCGTCACGGCGAACCACGATCCAACGGTTGGACGGCTTGTACTTGGGTCGTGTCTTGAATCCCTTGGCCAAGACACCCCAGGGAGACATTGGATGCCCTCCACCCGAGGTGCGACCTTCGCCACCCCCCATTGGATGATCAACCGGATTCTTCGCCACGGCACGTGTGATGGGCCGCTTACCCTTGTTGCGTGTACGACCCGCCTTGCCAACTACCACCTTCTCATGATCGGCGTTCCCGACCGTTCCCATCGTGGCAAAACATTTCTCATTAATTTTCCGAATCTCCCCGGAAGGCAGCTTCACCTGCGCGTAACCGTCCGCCAAGGCCATCAGTGCCGCGGATGTCCCAGCCGAGCGAACCATCTGGCCGCCACGGCCCGGGCTCATCTCGAGGTTGTGAATTTCCGAACCGGTCGGGATTTTTGCCAACGGCAGAAAGTTTCCGTTTTCAACCGGGGCCTCCGGACCGCTCATCACGCTGGTGCCTACCTCAAGGCCATCCACTGCAATCATGTAGCGCTTCTCACCGTCCTCATATTGCAGGAGGGCCAAGCGGGCCGAGCGGCAAGGATCATACTCGATGGCAATCACCTTGGCCGACATGCCGTGCTTGTTCCGCTTAAAATCAACGTTGCGGATCTTCTGCTTGTGTCCACCTCCAATGCCCCGGGCCGTGATTCGGCCATAGCTGTTGCGGCCGCCGGTCTTCTTCTTGGTCTTGACCAGACGCTTCTCGGGTTTCGTTTTCGTAATCTCCGAAAACGACGACACTTTCATGTAACGCCGAGACGGCGTTACAGGGTTGAAACTCTTGACTGGCATACAATCTAGGTGCCTCGACTGAGGCGGTGTGACGCACCCCTCCATAACTCCCCTGCTCTGGGAAAGCGGGTTTTCGGCGGGCTACCAATTTCTCACCTGCCCTTCTCCAGAAGGAAAAGGGCCGGACAACTTATCAATATTTGGGGGGGGTGCAACTCCTTTTTGATTTTTTTTAAAAAAAAGTTTTGGCCAGAAACTCCTTGAAAAACAGGGCTTTAAGGCACTTGGCCAAACGATCTTCGGAGAATCTTCCTCATTTTTTTTGTTCCTGCGCTTGGCCAAACGGTGAAAACGGCTCTATCCCATTGGAAAACAGAAGGTAAGATCTCTCCACCAGCTACCGAATGCCCTTGGCCTCAAGTTGGCGTATCTCGTGCGACCAGGCTTCCCGTTCATCATCAGTCACGTCCGGATTGGGCATCAGACTCCGTCGCGTGCAATTGACCAGCGCCTGCAACGTCTGGTATCGGCGAGTTTCTCCGATCGCCGGCGGGAGCAAATCCTCAATCAAGCCCATTACGTCGTCCATCGTCAGTGTACCATCTTTTCCCATTAGTTTGGCCTTAGCCTTAAGTTCCGAGCGCAGAGCCGCAAATCCAGCCGCCGACCAGCCTTCGGTCGCCGCCGCGAACTGCTCGCGGTGCAAGCCGGTTAATTTCTCGCCAATCACCGGACTCACCACCCAGTCCAGAAATGCCTCACGATCTTTCCCTTCCGGGTCAAGTACCGGGATGATCAAATCCCCCACCCGGCCCGGCCTGCGAATGTCCGGTGAGAGCAAGTGAATGCGGGCCGTCACCAGCAACCACACCACCTTGCCACGCAGCAACGGATCTGACATCATCGACTGGATCTTGCCGGTCAGCCGCCGCTCCGTCGCGTGCGTGTCCGAGCCGACCCCACCAAGTTGCGTGTCGGCTTCGTCTATGAAAATCAATACGCGTGACAACGCCATCAGCACACGGCGCAGCCGCTCGAAGATGACATCTGTCTCGCCGTAGTACTTGCTGCGAATGTTCTTGATGACAAGCACGACCATATCCAGTTCCGCCGCCACGGCCTCGAAAATGAATGTCTTGCCGGCACCAATCGGCCCGCCGATCGCCGCGCCCGGAAGCGCCTCACCACTATCCATTCCGAACCGCGGGATGACTTCCTTTTTCAGGAATGTCTTCAAGCTCTTGAAGCCGATTACATCGGTCAGACTATGGCCCGGCTTTTTAAACTCAACAACCTCCTCGCCAAGCTGGCTCTTGATGAAGTCCTCCACCTTCGCAACGACCTCCTCCTGAGAGAGCTTGGCCCGGCCATGGCGCACTCCCTTGAGCAGTTGCATCAGCGCATGCAAAGACAGGCCGGCAGTTAGCTCGGCCAATTCGGCCTGTGTTCCCCAGAGCTGGAGCTTGCGCTTCTTACTGTCGTTGCGAGAGAACCATGAGATGAAATGTTTGCGCGTCTCAAGATCGGGCGACGGCACCTCGACCTCGATCAACTGCGGCAGGCGGGCGATGCGCTGGTTTAGTTGTGACCGCGACTCGGCAATCATCACCACCGAGTCACCGCTATTGACAAATCCCAAGTCACAAAACCAGTCGTGGCAGATGCTTACGCGCTGGCGATCCATGTCATTAAGGCTCGTGATCGGCGCGTCCGGCAATAGCATATCCGCCCCCTCGATGAGGATTAACAAATCCCCCTTGAGACAGGGAGAACCACCCAGCTTGGTGCGGGAGCAGAGGCACATTTGGCGCATCAACTCCAACGCCAGCGTCGGATTGCTTACGGCTTTTTGCATCGAGTCGTCGTAGGAGCTGGTAACGGAATCAACCTGTGACTGTACCTCCTCGGAGGCGGTCATGCGGTTAATGGCCAACTGGTCGGGATTCATCCCCAGCCGCCACTCGATCCATGCCTTGCGCACCTGCCCTGCATCCTTCTCGCGCAGGAAGCGAATTGGGCCGTTCAACTCGTACACGATCAGGATGAGACTAGAGAGATTCCAGTTGCCCGTGAGGTACTCAACCAGTGAAGAGTAGTCGTCCTTACCGCCTTTGCTGGTATGGAAGACATCATGAATGTTGCCAGTGAGGATCAGTGCCCGCGACTGCCCGGCGTTGAGTACCCGGCCGGCCGTACGGAGGAAGTTGTTGTCGCTTGCCATGTTGATTTTTGATTAACTGGTTGGAATCAACTTAACGTGTTGATCGCGCTGTTGCAACACCTCGGGATTGTAGACAACCTCCCGTATTTCCCACCGGATGTCCGCAAACAATTCATAGTCTGGCCGCTCATCGGAGCGAAACACAGGTGCCGGCTTGTCATAGACCACCGTAGCCCCTGGACTGCGTTGATGGCCATCGGCCTTCCAGTCCCAGTACTGTGACAGTCCAACCAAACGATCGCCCACACGGATGGCCTCGTTGAGTTCATGAGTCACGATGATCAGCGTGTACGGTGGCTTTTTGCCTTCGGCGATGGCCTTCTTGTTCTCCTCGTAAAACTGTAGGAGCATCTCCTGCAACTCCTCACGCGTCGCCTCATCCAGTGCGCCAAACGGCTCATCGAGTAGGATGATCTCCGGCTCCATGATCAACGCCTGGGCAATCGCCACCCGCTGCTGCATACCGCCGGACATCTGGCTTGGATACAAATGCATCGCTTTGCCAAGCCCAACCTTGTCCAGGAACGCTGCCGCTCGGTCGCGGAAGATTCTGCGTTTTTTTTTCCATCCCGCCCAGTTGAGGCAGCGAAATGCTGTGGTGGTCTGGTCGAATTTCAGGCCAAGCGCGACGTTGTCCAGCGCGGTTAAAAACGGATAGAGCGAATATTTCTGGTAAACGATGCCGCGGTCGCGTCCCGGCCGATCGGCATTGGCCAAGCGCCCGTTTTGTAGGGTGAGGATTTTCCCCCTGTGTGGCGGGTGGGTGCCGAGGATGGCCCGGAGTAGTGTTGACTTTCCACAGCCGCTTGGCCCGATCAATGATACAAACTGCCCGGCATGCACATTCAGGTTCAAGTCAAACAACACCTTGGTTTCACCAAACCAATGACTCACACCCTGGCATTGAAGCCCGAAGTTGTTCTGGTCGGACAAGGTCATTTCGAGTCACGCTGGTACCATGGGCAAAGCTTGGCCTGCAAAAACCGTAGTCCGTAGTCAAGAGCGAAGCCGAAGAACGCCAACATTACAAGGTACGGATAAACCACGTTCATGTTGGTTAGCTTGAATTGCAGGCGAATCCGGTAACCGAAACCAACTTCGCCCACCACCATCTCGGCAGCGATTAGAAATACAATAGCCGGGCCGATGGCCAGACGCACTGCGTCGATGAACTTGGGCAAAACCTGCTTGAACACCACCTCGGTCGCCACCTCGAAGTGGGACGCACCCAGCGTGTAGGCCTTGTCGAGCATCTCCGAGGGCAGATCCTTGATGGCCAAATGAACCGTCACTGCCAAGGCGGGAATGATCCCAAACGCAATCATGGCGACGTACATCTCCATCCCGGTTCCGAAGAAAACGAAATACACCGCAAGCGCTGCCGTTTGCGGCACCTTGGCCAAAAGCGAAATAGGTGGCTGCAAAAATGCCTCAATCGGAGTAACGCATCCCATCATCATCCCAATCGCAAACCCGAAAAAAACACCCAAGCCAAGTCCGAAAAATAACCGGCGTCCGGTCGCGACCGAGTCCTCCACGATCCACCGCTCATCTTTTCGGTCCGGCTGGGTGAATTTTATCACGCCCTTGGACAGCTGACTCCAACTGGGAATCGTTGTGTCGTCCGGGTTGACTTGGTGCTGCCGGTGCGAAACCAAGGTGTACCCCGCCAAAAGAAGCAGCACCGAAAGGCACCCCAGAATCACCGCCCAAGACCGGGTTATGGGACGGCGAATCATTTACCGGCGGGTACAACTAACCGCAAAATGCGTTATTTGGCTGACCCTTGTTTAACCTTTTCAATAAATGTCGGATCAAAGCGGACCGAAGCATCCGCAGCTTTTGCTGCATCGCCATAACCAATAGAAGGCGCCTCGTCCACAATACCATGGGCCACACAAAACGACACCACCGTGTCCATGATTTTAGGCAGGCTGGGTCCGGTCAGGACAGCCAACCCATCGTCGGGAGTGCCGTAGAACTTGGTTTGCTCAACTACCTTCTCCATCTGTTCCAAGCCAAGGTTGGAGAACTTTTCGCCAATGGCAATTAGCGTGTCGTTTCGTTTGGTAGAATCGGCCAATGCCTTGTTAACCTCGTAGTAGGCCTCAATCACGGCACAGGCAAACGCCTCCCCGCCTTCCTTCTCCAAACTCGACTTGGCCACCACCACGGAATCGATGATCTCGTTTGGAATCTTGGTTGAATCAAACAGAACACGAACATCTTTGCGTTTACTCAGCGTTTCCATCACGAATGGATTCCAGACAACGATCGCCTCATGTGTCGCCTGCTTTTGCTGCATGGCAAGCGCAGCCGCCCCGGGATCCATGTTCGCAAATTCATAGTCCCCTTCCTTCTGGCCCAGCAACTCCAGATTCCGGACAAAACAATACTCCGATACGGATTTCTCCAGCCCGAAAACCTTTTTGCCCTTCAAATCCTCAACCGACTTGATCTCAGCAGTGACCAAACAAGCATCAGCACCATCACTGGTCGAGGTGGGCAGTACCATCACGCCCGGTCGACCAGTTGCCGGGCTTAGTATGTCCATGTTGGTGATGCAAACCGCATCACATTGGCCGGCACCATACATGGCGAGACAAGGATCGTACTCGGCCTCCTTCAACTCAATGTCGACCCCCCACTTTTCCTCCACCGGGCCAAGCTCTCCCTTCTTCCCATTTATGATGCCGGTCACATCAGCAACACCAAAAACACTCCACGAGGGATACTCGCTCCAAGCCAGCGAAAAGCTTGGAACTGTTTTTGTGTCGGCAGCCTCGGAGGAAGTAGATTCCTGATTACCACTGCAACCGCTCAAAGTGATTAACGCGGCGCAACCCAAGGCAACCGCCCAGCTAGTTTTTTTTTGTATATTTTTCATTGTTATATTAATAATCGTAAGACCAAAAAAAGTCCCCCCAAAATCAGGGAGCCTTTTTTAAATTATTCCGGCAGGATGCCGTCACTGCCTGTTTTTTCGACTTCTTCCGGCTCGCTTGCCGAAGTTTCCGCGCCCTCTGTCCCCTCGGCCATCCCCAGCAACGAGTCGAACTCATCAGAGGCGGTATTGCTGCGGGCGTATTCCAAGAATTGTGCCTCTTGTTGCTTGCTGTCGGTTCCAGCCATCTCCCGGGAAACCCGTGCCTCGGCCCTCATCTCATGTCGCAAGTCACGCATGTCCTGCAATTCCTTCGCCATACCATCCTTTGAGATGCCGTTGAGCATGTCAGACAAGTCGCGCTCCTCCTTGGCGGTGATCACATCTGCCACGGCGTCTGCAGCCTCGCTTTTGAGTTTCTCGATGTCGCGCTGCAACTGTTGCAGGTTTATCTTGTGGTTAGCGATGCTGCCGTCGTACTCACCAATATCATTCTCGAGGTCCTTGATGTGATCCTGCTTCTCGGTCAGCGTGGCAGCGAAGTCATTGTAGGCAGTGAGGCATTTCTTATAGTCGGCGTTTGCGTGAACTTCCTCCTTGGTTTTACCCTCACCCTGGAGCTTGGCCACGGTCTGCTTGGCCATGGCCAGGGCGCCTGCCTTGAGGTTTTCCAACTTCTGCACCTCCTCGGTCAATGACTTGACCTTGGCCATCTTTTTCTCCTGCTGGGCTATGAGCGTGGCGACGGCCTGCTTGTAGGTGTGGATCTGGTTAACCTTGCCTTTGATGATGTCGTCAAATTTGGCCCGCATCACGTGAGGATCGGTGTCCAATCCACGACGAGCCTGATCTATCTGCCCGGTTATCTTGTACCAGACTGCCTTGAACCATCTACCTATTGCTCCGAACATAACGTTTTA
>JAKUOU010000087.1 GCA_022451065.1 Pedosphaera sp.
AAACGTGGAAGTGCTCGCCACCGGGTAGGATCCCTCTTGGGCGCCCAACTCACGCACGCTCATGTTCACCCGGCGCTCCGGCAGAAAACGGGTTTTATCGGTACTTGACGTGCCCACCAAACGAGTAAAGAATCTGCCGCGTAGATTTCCGGGCAATTGTTCCCAAGCCGCTTGGACCAGATAAAGCAAGGCAATTAACCTCAAGACATGACCTCATTGAAACAAGTTGGATTGGTTCTGGTAGCCCTTATGGCAGCCACCTCGACCGGGTGCAAAACCAAGCCCAAGAATATCACCCCCATCCCCGGCGGAAATTCCAGCGTGGCCGGCTCGGGCAGTCTTCTTGGCCGCGATAGCAGCGGCACAGTCAACGGCGGAGGCGATGTTGTCACAGTCGATCAATCCGGCAACATCGGCCTGTCCGGTCTCGATGAATTCGAGAACATGCTGATGGATCGTGATGCCCTGGCTGCGCAGACTGTTTACTTTGAGGTGGATCGCTCTGAAATCCACCCGGACGACCTCGGCAAGGTGGAGGCCGTAGCCGGAATCTTGGCTCAGGACGCACAAAATAAGGTACTGATCGAGGGCCATTGCGACGAGCGCGGCACCGAGGAATACAACCGGGCATTGGGCGAACGCCGGGCATTGAGCGTCCGCGACGCGCTGTCAGGCTTGGGAGTGAGCGCCGATCGGGTTCGCACAATGAGCTTTGGCGAGGATCGCCCCGCTGACCCAGACCTCAACGATGCCGCCTATTCGCGCAACCGACGCGGTGAATTTGTGCTGCTCAAGCCCAAGCCGGGGAGCTGATTTTCACCAGTCAACCCTCATAATGGGAGTTGGCTCTTTACATTTTGAAATAATAGGCTAGTCTTTCTATCCTTTTTGACGAGCTATGACAAATCACTTTCATTTGGCTTTTTCACCCGGGATGCCCGAAATCCTTTTGGTTTTGGCGGTAATCTTGATTTTTTTCGGTGCCAAGAAACTGCCCGAGCTGGCCAAAGGCATGGGTCAAGGAATCAAGGAATTCAAGAAAGCCACCCGTGACGTGAACCACGAGCTGGAACGGGCGATAGATGATCAACCCACCCATAGCCCGCCGCCCTCCCAGCAGATCACCGAGCAAAGCGCCGGCAACGAAACCAAGAAGGACACCTGATCGCACAGGTGCACCCGAGTGACTTGGCTATAAACCATGTCCAAGGAACCCGAGGAAACTCCGGAGCCGAGTCAATCCACTCCCGACAGCCAAGCCAAAGCTTAAAGCTGTGAAGAAGAAGGCAGCCAAGAAGAAGGCAGCGCCTGGGCGTAAAGCTGTGAAGAAGAAGGCAGCTAAGAAGAAGCACCCCAAGATCTCCCCAACACAGAAAACTCCAGAGCAAGAAGCTGCTCCCGAAACGAGCGGTGCTTCAGGCCAAACGGACGGGGAGAATCAGGATCAAGGAACCTTCTATCACGACGATCCCAACTACCTCGAGGACTCACAGCACGACGATCCGTATCACCAAGACTACGAGCACGAGGATCACGACGCCTATCACGCCCATCATGATGACCATTACCACCACGGGCATGAAGAGCACCAGGGGCAACCGGAGGGCGAACACGCAGTAACCGTGCCCGTGCCGGGTGGAAGCGGTTCCGATGGAAGCGATGATGGCGGGTCAACTGAACTTGACGAAAACGGCGAAGAATACGGCGGGCCGGTCAAGTCGTTCCTCGAGCACATGGAGGATTTGCGCTGGATGCTCATTCGCTGTGTGGCTGCAGTGTTTGTGGCAATGGTCGTCTGTCTCGCCGGCGCCCCCTATCTCGTCGAGACGCTGGCTTGGCCGCTACAAAAGGCCAAGCAATCCCTCACCGAGAACCAAGAAACCAAGTTGCTCGAGGAGCGCAAAAGTGAAATTTTAGTTAGACTGACGGAAAAGGAAACATTTCGAGTCCCAATCCAGACCGATCTGTTAGACGAAGCCCGCAATCAGCTCGACCTACCCGACTCGACCGGGATTCCAGCGTTTCAACTCACCCCGGCGGTGGAGGACGGCAAACTGCAGTTGCTGCTTCAGCCCGACACGAATGTCCTGGCCAGCAGTGATACATCCACCCGGGCCGGGCCGGAATTGAAAGCGATGGGACCACTCAGCGCGTTCTTGGTGGCATTGCAGTTGGCGTTCTACGGCGGGATCATGGTGTCTTCACCATTCATCCTGTTTTTTGTTGGCCAGTTCACGGTCCCGGCACTGCGCAGAAAGGAGAAAAAATACCTCATCCGTGGGATCATCGTGGGCAGCGTGCTGTTCTTCAGCGGTGTGGCTTTCTGCTATTTTCTGGTGATGAAAATCGCCCTGAGCACTTCAGCTCTATTTGCCAACTGGCTCACTTTCGGGGCTGACGTCTGGCGCGCTGAAGAGTACATCACATTTGTCTGCAAGTTCATGTTAGGGATGGGTATCTCGTTTGAGCTGCCGGTTGTGATACTAGTCTTGGTAAAGGTAGGCGTCCTCGATTACAAGAAATTGTCGGCATTCCGTATGTATTGGGTGGTCATAAACCTTTTGCTCGCCTCCATCCTCACACCCCCGGACCTTGTCACCCAGATACTCATGGCGCTGCCTATGCAGTTCTTTTACGAGTGCAGCGTCCTCATCGCCTGGATCTGGCATCGGCGCGACAGAAAAAAAGAGGAGCAAATCGCAAAAGAGGAGGCCGAGGCCGCTGGCATCCCGCCCGACGAGCCGGAAAAATAGCGCCAAAAGACTTTACACAGCCCGCTTTTCGTCTAGCCTGCTCCTCGCTTTTTGACTGATCCAATGAGATATTTTGCAAAAACCACCACCGCTGCGGCGCTCATCGCCGTTTTCTCCGTGGGTTGTGCCGGGCCCGAAAACAAACTCGGACGCGGTATCCGCAATTTCACCGAGTTCTCCCGCTTGGGCGAGTTCAACCGTTCCGTCGAGCAAACCGCCCTCTGGGACGGCCCGCAACACGCTTACACCACCGGTGTAATACGCGGCTTAAGCCGAACTGTTGCCCGCACTGCGGTGGGCTTTGCGGAGATCGTTACCTTCCCAATCCCCACCCCGGACTACGAGCCGTGGTTTAAGGGTGCCACTGTTTACCCGGATGCATCCATCGCCACGCTGGATTACCCGTGGGGCGGCTTGGTGATGCCGGATGATGCCATGTTCCCGGCCAGCTACACACCCGGCCTTTGGGACGACGGCGTCTTTCACCCGAATTCCGCCATCGGTTTCGGTGGCGGCGACGTGGCCCCGTTCTTTCCAGGAAGCCGATTCAAGGTGTTTGACCACTGAGCCGCTGTTCAGCAATTTCCTTGGCGCCAGCCTCGCGGTTGGCGCCTTTTTTGTCGTGAAACTCAGCCGTAAATCACACTGCAAAATCAACCTGCTGCTCAACGTCGTTGGCCGGCGCGACGACGGCTTTCACGAATTGGAAATGCTGATGCTACCGGTGCCCATTTTTGATCGGCTCGATTTTGAATTGCCCAACAATGACATCGAACTGACCTGCAACCAACCGGGCATCCCCACCGATTCGGGCAACCTGGCCTGTCGAGCCGCCGAGGCGTTTGCAGCGAGGGTTGGGATCACGGACGGCGTCCGCATCCATCTCGAAAAGACCATCCCGACCGAGGGCGGCCTCGGGGGTGGCAGCAGCAACGCGGCGGCGTCCCTCCTCGCGCTCAACGAGCTCCACGGCACACCGCTTGATCAGGCAACGCTGCACGAACTCGCCACCGAACTCGGCAGCGACGTCCCGTTCTTTCTCCAAAACCAAGCGGCCGTAGCCAAGGGGCGCGGCGAAGTGATCAAGCCGGTGGCGCAACTGGCGGCACTCGACGGCAAGTCGCTGCTGCTTATCCGACCCGGATTCGGCGTGCCAACACCCTGGGCATACCAGGCCTTGGCCAAGTTTCCTGAAGCGAAAAGCCGGCCAGCCGGCCAGGCTGACATACTAGCCAAGCGCTTGGCTGACGGCCCTTTGAGTGAGGCAGCCGAAAGTTTTTACAACTCGCTCGAGGCACCGGTCTTTAACAAGTTCCCGCTGCTTAAACTCATCAAACAACTCGCTTCCGACAATGGCGCGGAGGCCGCGCTCATGTGCGGCAGCGGCTCGGCCATTTTTGCAATCTGCCCGGATGCCGCGACGGCAGAGTCGCTCGGCCGGGCGACAGAGTTGGCGTTCGGCCAACAGTCACTCGTGCAGACCGTCCTGTTGCCGGGCGACCTTCCCAATACTTCCACATAGGAGAAGAGTACTACAGCCAGCCCTTGAAGATCAGCGCGGGAAGGGTATGCCATTTCATGCGGCGGATTTTTTTCGGCGACGCGCCGAGATAGCGGGGGCGGCCATCCACCGGCAATCCGTCCGGGCCAATACGGATACCTTTGTTCTTTATCCGCTCCTGAATCGAGCGAAGCAGTTCACCGACCATCGCCTTTGATTGATACTCGATAACGACTTCCGTGTTCAACCGCTCGGAACGAGGATCGATATTGAATGAGCCGACCATACCGATACCGGCCCGCTCCAAGACCATGCTCTTGGCGTGCAGTGTCTCCATCCCTTCACGGCCCGATTCGCCAACAAACTCGATGATCTCCAGCCCGAGGGCGAGGTAATCCTCCTTTTCCCTCTGGTAAACAGCCTGTACGAGAAGGTTGTCGGTCGAGTCGAGGGAGTTGGTAAAGACAATCACCCGGACGCCGCGCCGGATGGCATCGCCCAGAACGGTTCGAGCCTTCTTCGTCATAATAAGATACGGTGACTCGATCCAGATTGTTTCGTCTGGCCCTGCCTTGTTCACCAGCGCGGCGATGTGGTACCCGGTGTGTTGACCGCGGGATTTCCTGCCGCTGTGATCAGCCAAAAAACGGATTTCATCCACCGGTCGAAGACGCTGGTTCCAGTCGATTCGGCTTTGCAATTGCACGACCCTAGGCTGCGACTGAAACTCTGCCCAGGCCCGGTCGAGCGCCGCCTTGGCCGCATCGATGTCTCGCCGGAGAATGGCCCGATGCACCGGCGGGATAGGCCGGCGGCGGCTGGCCGTGAGGCGCCTGGGCGCATCATCGGGCCGGATGAGGAAGCGGTATTTGCCAACGTGGATCGGCTTCACCTTTGACCCGTTCCAGAGGGTCATAAAGTGGGTGTTCGCCTCTGCCGCGGTTTCACCCTCGACGAGGATGTCACGGTCGATTCGGTTGCGATGCGCCGCGTCGCCCTCCTTTCGGAATCGGCTCAGGCCGAAGTAGGAGTCGTCGATGTTACGCCCGCCGGCAATCAACAGATTGCCATCCGCGATGAATAGCTTGTCGTGCAAACGCCGGTTGAACCGAAACGGCTTCAGTGGATCGAATGGGTGAAACACCCGGATTTCCACGCCTTCCCGGATCAGGTGCGCCCGGAGCGAAGCAGGAATCCTATGAAAAAGGGCATCGATCATCAGGCGCACCCTAACGCCGCGCCGGGCCGTTTCGCGTAGCATCGCGAAGCCTCGCATCGTAATGACATCCTCCACTCCACCCACATAAAAGTAGGAGATATTCAGTTCACGCTGAGCCTTGATGGCGAGATCGTATCGGGATTGCGCGGCGTCCACCGGGCCGTTGAGCAGGCAGACGCGGTCGGCCTTTGCCAGCGGAATGGCAAACGTCAGCAAAACGACATGTGCCAGCAGGCGCTTAGCCAAGTGATTCATTGATCACAGTTGTATAACCGAGGCCGCTCCCGGTAGCAATGAAATACGCCTGGCCCAGTGAATTAGTTTACGGCTTGACAGTTTCGATTCCAAACAGAAGCTCTCCTCCCCTAGCTGTACTTTTTTAAATCAAAACAACTATGTACATCTCTCGTTGTATCCGTTTGACCAGCTGCCTTACCAAGGCATCAGGCTTGAGTCTCGGCTTGGCCATGGCAGCCAGCGCCAGCGCAGATCCGGCCAAGATCACATCGCAACCAACCGATCTCTCGGCGGAAGCGGGCACGGCGGCCAGCCTCTCGTCTGAGGTGTCCGGCAGCCCTAACACCTATCGCTGGTATCGCGCCAAGGGTGGTGGAGGTGCGCTGAGGTTTGCGGGCAGCAACCAGTATGTCTCAGTGCCGATCGACGTGCCTGAGACGGAGTACACGGTGGAGTTCTGGTTCCGCACGGAGGATCCAAACGCGGGTTTATTTTGTGTGGTGGATGCTAACCTTGGTGGAGGTGGCCACGACCGCCATTTGCATCTCATCGGGGGTAACATCCGCGTCCGGACCTGGAGCGGACCTGGCGTGGAGGTATCCGACGGACTAAACCTGGCCGACGGCAGGTGGCACCATATCGCACACGTGATCAGCTACGATCTTGGCGGGCAGTTCGTCTATGTGGATGGCGAACTGGTGATCGAAGGAATCAAGGACTTGTCCGACTTCGACTGGCAGCTGCACATCAATATCGGGTTCTCCAATGACGCCACCAGCCAGTATCTAAACGGGCAGATGGATGAGTTGCGTATTTGGGATTACGCACTCGAGGAGGAGGAAATCCAGGAACGGATGAACAAGCCACTAAACGGTGACGAGGATTGGCTGCTCGCCTATTACAACTTTGACCAAACCGAGGGGGACACGTTGACCGACTTGAGCGGCAACGAGTACGATGGTACACTGATAAATTTTGCGGGGAGCGGCTGGACATCCTCTACCGCACGGCTCGGGGTGGAATCCGCCTTAATCGACGGAGGTGGCATCACCGGCGCTGATTCCGCCGAATTAAAGTTTGCCAGCTTAGCCAAGAGCGACGAGGACACATACCACCTTCGCGTGAGCAACCCCGCCGGCAACGTCGCGAGCAACAAGGTCAAGCTGACGGTCACCGCCGAGACGGTTCCGCCGACCCTGTTGTCCCACGGCGCACTGGTAACTGAGGATGAGTACACAGAGGTCGCCGTACGCTTTGATGAGGCATTGAACCCGGACACAGCGGGCGATACGGGCAACTACTCGATCGCCGGGGCCGACGTGTTGGATGTGATTGTACAGGACAGCGGCGACGGGGTGTTGCTTGATGTCGAGGGCTTGGATGTTGGCGACTACCAGCTCAACGTCTCAGGGGTGACGGATCTTGCCGGGAATAAGATGACCCCCTCCAAGACCCCGGGAGGCTTCATCTCTCTGCAGGTGTCGAACATTGGCGATGTCGATCCCAACGGTGAGGTGCACAATTTCGGCGACGAAATCGAGGTGGTCTCCGGCGGCGCGGACATTTGGTCCAACGCCGATGACTTCACGTTTCTGTTTGAGGAGAAAACCGGCGACTTCGACATGGCGGTGCAGGTGCGCTCGATCATCAACCCCAACGGATGGTCACGCAACGGCTTGATGGTACGCGAGTCGCTGGACGACATCAGCAAGATGCTCGGCGCGTTCGCCACCCCTCCCCACGGACAAGGCTACTTCGCTCTCGATCGCCGCGAAGAGTCGGCGCAATGTTTCTGGTGGAACAACGACGGAACCCCCGGCAGCGCAGTGAAGCAGGGCGGAATCAAATACAACACCGACACCGTGCCCGGCCTGCCTGACATCTGGATTCGGCTGAAGCGTTCCGGTAACCGGTTTGTTGCCTTCCGTAGCGCCAACGGCCAGGAATGGATCGAGATGGGCGTGAACAACCTCGAGTTTTCGGACACGGTCTATTTTGGCATTTGCCAGTCCTCCCCAGGAACGACCCGGTACGCCAACTACGGACCATTCGTCTACACCGGCACGGAGATCGACATCACCGAGTCGCCGCAAAGCGCCATCGGCACGCTCGGCTGGGATCACACGTTTGAAGTCGGCTACACGGCGACCACTTTGGGCAAGCCGCTCGCCGTTGGAGAGTTAACGTTTCAATGGCTCAAGAATGGTCAGGAGATTGAAGGAGCCAACGATCCGATCTACACCACACCGGGCGTTTTGACGGAAGATGATGACGGGAGCCGCTACTCGGTGACCGTCAGCATGGGTGATATGGCCGTGACCTCCGACGAGGCGGTGTTATCCGTGGCCAAGGACAGCACTCCGCCTGAGGTGGCCTCTGCCAGCGCCACCAAGCCAGGCGCTTCCGCCGGTGGTGGCGGAGCGGCGTTGCACTTCAAGGGCGGCGGCCAATACGTCTCCGTGCCGATGGACATTCCCGAGACTGACTACACGGTGGAATTCTGGTTCCGCACCGAGGATCCCAACGCCGGCCTGTACTGCGTGGTGGATGCCAATCTTGGTGGAGGCGGTCACGACCGCCACCTGCACCTGACCGGGGGCAACATCCGCGTCCGAACCTGGAGCGGCCCCGGCGTGGAGGAGTCCTCCGGGTTGAACCTGGCGGACGGGCAATGGCATCACCTTGCCCACACCCTGGGCACCGAGGCCAACGGCCAGCAGATCTTTATCGATGGCAAACTGGTCGTCCAGGGCGCAAAGGACATGTCCAACTTCGACTGGCAGAAGCACCTGAACTTCGGTTTCTCCAACGACGCCGCCTCACAATACCTGGTCGGTAAACTGGACGAGCTGCGAGTCTGGGGTGTTGTGCGCACGGAGGAGGAGATCAACGCCAACATGAACAAGTCGCTCGGGGATGAGGCTGACCTGCTGGCCTACTACAACTTCGACGAGATCAGCGGCACGGTCCTGCCGGATGTCGTTGGGGGCAACGACGGTACGCTGGTGGGTATGGGCGACCGTAATTGGACGATCTCGGAGGCGCCGCTTGGCCAAGTGCCACTCGAGGGCTTCGAGTTGCCGACAACACTAAACATCACGTTCAACGATCGGATTCGCAACCCCGACTTGGGCAGCGGCGGCTCGCTGATGTTCGATGGCAAGAGCACAAGCGTCGCGTTGCCGGACGATATTCCCCAGATTCTCAGCGACGGCTGGGCGATCACGGTCGAGTACTGGTTCAAGGGCGAGTCGTTCCAGTCGGCGGTGCGCTGGCAGGACGGCCCGTACTTCGTGGCCGGTTGGAACGGGCTGCACATCATCTCCACTGATGGTGGCACAGGCGCCGGCATCGCGGTTGGCCCGGCCACCGATGGCGATTGGCATCACGTGGCCATGACCTGGGAACAGGATTTGGTTGGCGGATTCAGAAGCTACCTGGACGGGGAACTTGTGGCTGAGCGTGATTCCGGTGTGAACCCGCTGCCGGTGATCAACGGTCAGGCCTATCTCGGGGCATATCAAGGTGTGTCCGAATTCACCAATGGCCAGTTGGACGAAGTTCGCATCTGGGAGGTGGTTCGCACTGAGGAGGAGTTGCAGGAGTGGATGAACAAGCCGCTCTCAGGCGAAGAGGAAGGCCTCTTGGCCTACTACCAGTTTGATGAACTGGGCGGAAGCGTCCTGCCGGACATCACCGCCAACGAGTTTAATGGTGATTTGAAAAATATGACCGACGCCAACTGGAGTACTGGAGCCAGGCCTGCCTTCACTGTTGAGGGGCCAAAGGGACAGGCGGTTCCGGGCACGTTCGAGATTGAGGGCGCAAAGATTGAATCGCTTAAGTACCTCAGTGACGGTCGCTCCGTGCGCATCGTCGCCTACGGCATTGAGTCGAAGGAAGCCAAGGTGACAATCAACGGCGTCCGCGACGCGGGTAATAACCAGATCGCCGCTGACACGAAGTTAGTCGTCCCAGTTGAACAGGAAAGTGGACAAGCCGAGCCGCCGATCGTCACACTCGAGGAAGGTGACGGTGTAATCATCATCAACACCAGTTCCGGCTCATTGCAGGCTGCCCCAAGTGTAATCGGACCGTGGGAAAACATTGCCGCCCCGTTGCAGTTGAATCTCAATGAACTCGGCGAGGCCGGATTCTTCCGGGCGGTAAATTAAGAAACCGGGACAAAGAAAAGTTTAACGCAGTTCAGCCAAGACATCCCCGCTCTTAGCGAGGATGTCTTTGTGCAGGGATTGCCCATGTGAATCCATCGTGACCACGGCGGGGAAGTCCATCACCTCGAACTCCCAAATCGCCTCCGGCGAGCCGAACTCCTCAAGCATGTGCACATCACGCACCTTAGTGATGCACTCGGCCAGCACCTGCGCCGCACCACCGATGGCGTGGAGGTACACCGCCCCGTGCTCCTTGCAGGCGGTCAGCGTCTTGTCCGCCATGCCGCCCTTGCCGATTACACCGCGAATGCCGAACTGCCTCATGATATCGCCCTGATACGGTTCCTCGCGGATAGAAGTCGTCGGCCCAGCGGCTGTCACCTTCCACTCGTCGTTGTCGTCCTTCAACACAACCGGCCCGCAGTGATACAGGATGCCACCATCGAGATTCACACCGCTCGGCAGCGCACCGCCATCGTGCAGATACTTATGCACCGCATCACGCCCGGTAAACACCTTACCGGAAATCAAAACCTGGTCGCCGACCTTCAGTTCACGGATGGCCTCCTCTGAAATTGGACTAGAAAGATTGTGAGTCATGCTGCGTTTCGTTCAATAAAGCCAGCCGGTGATTTCGCCGTCGCTGGCCAAGGTCGCGCCGTGACGGCGGAAGGCCCAGCACATGTAGCTGACACTTACGAAAAACGACGCCGGCACCCGGTTGGCCGCGCCGATTTTAACGCCAAGCAGCGTCGTGTTTCCACCAAACCCCATCGGGCCGATGCCCAGCTCATTGGCTGTTTTAAGGATGTCCTTCTCAAGTTCATCCAGTTTGGGATCGGGATTAGAATCGTCGAGTTTGCGGAGAAACTCGCGCTTAGAAAACTCGTAGCCGGACGCCCGGTCGCCACCGATGCACACTCCGAGTATGCCTGGGCCGCAGCCCCTGCCCTGCGCCTGGTGCACCGCCTCGAGGATCACTTTGCGGCAGCCGTCGAGGTCGCGGTTGGCTTTGAGCCTCGTGTTCGGTAGGGAGAATTGCGCGCCAACGTTCTCGCAGCCGCCACCTTTAAGCACGAGGCGGACGGTGATGCCGTCCTCGGCGTGTTGGTGAAAATGCAGGTTCGGCGAGCCGAGGCCAAGGTTGGTGCCGTCGTTTTTGCCGGTGATCGAGTCCACCGAGTTTTGCCGCAGGTAACCAAGCTTGGTGGCCTCCTTTACCGCTTCGCGTGCCTCCTGAGCGAACCCGACCTGGTTCAGTCCCACCGGGCAATCGATGTAAAACAAAATACTACCGGTGTCCTGACAGATTGGCTGCGACTTGCTCTTGGCCAGGCCAATGTTGCGCTCAATAATCTCCAGCGCCGACTTAGCAATGGTACCCTCCTTCTCACGTTCCAGCCCGCGCAGGATAGCCGACTGCACATCGTCTGGAATCTCTGCCGAGGTGCGCCGGATCAATTCAACCAGTGACTCCCTGAGCCTGCTCATGCGACCGGAAGCGTAGGAGTTGAAGCGCGTAGTGTCAACGGGGGCTCAATCCGCGCGCCTGTAGCCCTTGCGCTCACGCTTGTTGTGCTGGGTCACACCCACATGCATATCGTCCACGGTGTCATTGAGCATATCCAAAAAATTCTCGCAACTGCACGCCGAGCCGCCAAGGCTGATCACCGTCTCACGTTCGGCATAGTCGTTGGTCACCGCCAACACCTCGCCGTACGGCTTCATCAGGTGGGCCACCCGCTCGATGATCTGGTCGGCCGTCTGGCCTTTCTTGGAAAAGAGTACTTCGATGCCGTCTTTTGCCGTCTCGTTTTTCGGCGTGTCGGGCGGCGCACCGCCGCCGTCAAAGATCAGCGTGACGGGTGTGCCCGACGAATCCTGATACTGGGTCAGCGCCGCCACCAGCGCGTCCCGGGCATGGAACGAATGGCGCGCCCGACCCGGCGCCAGCTCTGGCCAGTGATGCAGCAGGCTGTATCCATCCACAAGGACGCGAACGATCCCCATGCACCGAACGCTAAGGGTTTGGCCGCGCTTGGCCAAGCGCCTGGTTTGGTGGTAGCTTGCAGCAACGACGGTAATGCCGATTTACGAATACGAACTAAGCGACGGCAAGGGCGACTGCAAACCATGCGGTGGCCCTGGCTTCACCCTGCGCCGCCCCGTCTCGGCCAAGCCGCTTGAGAAGTGTCCGGCGTGCAGGCGGCCGGTGCGCAAGATCATCTCCGGCTTCAGCACCCCCACCCACCTCAAGCCGCTCTCGATCACCGACGCAAAAAAGGCCGGCTTCACCGTTTATAAAAAACTCGGTAAAGGCGAATACGAACGGCAGTAACAGGGATACTTTCTTAAAAAAGAATGAACAGATCGTCCGAATCGGACGTCTGAACCCCCGATGTTCGCACTTGTGACATCCACGACGAAGTCATTATCGTTGTGACCTTAGATGGCCGTTTTTTTCGGCCAAAGGAGGTTGGTTTGGTTGTTTGGGTTGACGGGCGTCCCGAAAGGGGCGCCCGTACTTTTTATGATAGCCAACGAGTTAGCCCTCGTTCGCTGCCCTCGTCAGGCGATCGCGGATGGCATCCCACTCTGCCCC
>JAKUOU010000088.1 GCA_022451065.1 Pedosphaera sp.
ACGGCTACACCATGAACAGCGCCAACCCAAAACGACGCATCGACTACATCTGGCTATCCGGCAAAAAAAACTTCAAGGTAAGATGGATGGATGTGCCGAAAACCGAGGCATCCGATCATTTGCCGCTGGTGGCAGAGATTCGATTCACACCCGCATCTCGCCCAATGAGCACCCCCGAAATTGCGCTACTCATCATCGTCATGACCCTGCTCAGCGCCATCCCCATCGGCATCGGGTTGACCATCTTCATCTCTTCCCGCCAAAATAAAAAACAAGAGTAACGCCCGCCGTTATCCAACCTTGTACGACCAGTAAACCCATTAATAATCCATGGGCTTTACGAGACCATCTTGTCCAGCCTACAAAATCAAGATACCGTTTCCTCCATGAACTCACGTGCCATCTCTCGTCGCCGCATGCTGCGCCAATCGACTGCACTTGGCCTCGGCGCCACGCTCCTTCCGCACCTCCACGCCAAGGCAGCCAAGCCCCTGGCCAAAGTACTCAGCATCAAGGTCGTCAGCCTGCGATCGAACATTTACCACGGCTGGCCGACTCTGGCCCTGCGGCACAACGGCCAGTTGCTACTCGTCTGTTCCGGCGGCCGCGAGATGCACGTCTGCCCCTTTGGCCAGGTGGAACTGATGCGCTCGGACGACGACGGCAAAACGTGGACGTTTCCCCGTGTGCTGCTCGACCTTGCGATCGATGACCGCGACGCCGGCATCCTGGAGACGACTAGTGGCACCCTGCTCGCCACCACATTTTCGTCGCTGGCCTACGAGCATTATTTTCGTAACGGCGAAATTAACAACTGGGACGCCGAGCGTCAGGCCCGCTGGCGCGGCGCGCATCACCGCATCAGCGACGCCGAGCGCAAGGCGCAACTCGGCACATGGATGCTGCGCTCGACCGACAGCGGCGTCACCTGGTCCACGCCCTACGACTCGATCGTCAACAGCCCGCACGGCCCGATCCAACTCGCCGATGGGCGGCAGCTTTACGCCGGCAAGGATTTGTGGAAGAGCGGCCAGTGGATCGGCGTCTGCGAGTCCATCGACGACGGCAAATCGTGGAGAAAGTTGGCACAGATTCCCACCCGACCTGGCGATAACCCAGCTGAATACCACGAACTACATGCCGTCGAGACTGCCAACGGCGACCTTGTAGCTCAAATTCGAAACCACAACTCCGCCAACAGCAGCGAGACGCTGCAGACCGAGTCTGCTGACGGCGGCAAAACCTGGAGCGTGCCTCACCCGATCAGTGTCTGGGGCTTGCCGTCGCACCTGCTGCGACTTCGCGATGGCCGTTTGCTGATGAGTTATGGACATCGCCGTAAGCCGTTCGGCAACCAGGCGCGCATCAGCACCGATCACGGCAAAACCTGGGGCGAACCCGTCACAATTTCCGGTGACGGCGCTAACGGCGATTTGGGTTACCCCTCCACTGTCGAATTGCAGGACGGCACCCTGCTCACCGCCTGGTACGAGCAGATGAGCAGCCGCCCCCGATCTGTCCTCCGCCTGGCCAAGTGGAACTTGCTTTAAAGTCGCGGTCGGCGCTCGACCCGACCACTTGGACGCCGACGCGAACCTGGCGTGTAGCCCTTCCTCTCGCCGGCCAACTGTGCGGCAATCGACTCGTGCCGCTTCGTGATGAACTCCCGCAGAAGCGGCTTGCGCACCACGCGAAACCCACCACTCGATTCACTCAGGATGAAGTTTTTTTGGATTTCAAAATTATTCAAAAACTCGCGGTGGTCGCTATATTCATCCTCCCTGACCGTTGGCTCTACCGCCTTGCGTAATTCCGCCATGTCCCGACCGATCGCCTCCCTGGAGAAATGCGTACCCACCAGTTTTTTCAATTCCGTCCCGTACGACTCGCGGAACGATTTCAGCTTCATCAAGCGCTCGAGCAATCGTTGCCCCTTTGCGAATGGCTGCTTCACGCTGAGATCGAACTGCTGCTCCGGTCGACCCGCCGAGCGGTGGCTGGCAAAGGTGCTGTTAACGTCCCACGGTAAAAATACAAACCTGCCGTCGGCTTTCGGCAGGTAGAGATAATAGTTGTGGCCACGCAATAAAAAGCTGTCGAGGTGCGACAACACAGTGTGCACCGCTGTGAACCTTGCCAACTGCCCGAGGTGCACGAAGCCACCGATCTCTGTCGCGAACGCCGCATCTTCAGCCTGGCTGACTAGTCGAGTAAACTCCATCAAACGCCTGGCCAAGCGCGGCTTTGCGTCGGACTTGGGCACGTACACCCGCTCGTATTCCGCGAAAGCCTCGCCCAGGTACGGCATTGACAGGCTGCGCTCCGGCTTGAGCAGCAGGCCCTTGTCCGTGCCAAATCGTTCCTTGAGAAACGGCCCATTCACCTGTTCCACCACGACATACAGGCCAAGCAATTTCTTGTCGTGCCGCCCCGGCACAGTCAACGTCACCCGTGCAAACGCCGTCCGCGACCCCGGCAGCTCCAGCTTGCGCCAAAGCCGGTACGCCAGAGCCTCTCTAATCTGCGATGGGTCTAGGACATTGTTGTTCAGGTTCAACTTTGTGAGCCCGAGAAATTTCTGCCTTTTAACAAACCGGTTTAAATCGATCTTGAACGATTTTTTTGGAATACCACGCGCGGTCGAGAAACTGGAGTTGCCCTTGTACCGCAGACCGACATTTTCAAATGCCTCGCCGGCAAGTATCACATTCGCGCGCACATACTCAAAATCACCGCCAAAGCCTTTGCCGTTCCCCGGCTCAAGTGCCGTATAATTTTCCGGTGACACCGTCAGCGCCATATCCCAAACCTTCGTATCCTGAAAAAACTCATCCGCCGTTTTCAGTGAAACAGCCTCAACCGTAACGCCGCCCCAAAGGCAAACAAGACCCGCCAGGAGTTTGAAACGAATGTTCATCGTGAAATGCGACCGCAGCCTACCCCCACCGCAGGGCGAGTCAACTTATCTCACCCCCCGTGAAATCCGTGTCCTAGTTTGAAAAATCAGGAAGCAACCTTGCAACATTCGCCACCACAAAACATCCTGCGCCGGTCATGTTTAATCGTGTTGTCATCCCGCTTCTGCTTGTTCTGCCGCCTGTCCAGGCGGCAGAACGAATTGGCGCGGCAGTTACTGTTCATCCTCTGGCTACCACGGCGGCCCAAAAGGTATTTCAACAGGGCGGTAATGCGGTGGATGCCGCCGTCGCGGCCGCGCTGACTTTAGGCGTGGTGGATGGCTTCAACTCCGGCATCGGCGGTGGATGCTTCATGCTGATTCGCAAGCCGGACGGCTCGTTAGTGGCGATCGACGGCCGGGAAACGGCTCCCCTCAAAGCCAGCCGCGACATGTATTTGCGCGGTGGCAAGGCTGATCCCGAACTAAGCCGCACCGGCGCGTTGGCCATCGGCGTGCCCGGTGCATTGGCCGCATACGATCTAGCGATCCGTGAACATGGTAACATCGATCTAGCCGAGCATCTTGATCAAGCGGCTGTGATCGCCGAGCAAGGTTTCGCGCTCGACAATGCGTATCTGCGCCGGCTTGGCCAAGTAGTAAAAAAACTGCGCAAGTTTCACGGCAGCGCAAAAATTTTTCTCAATCCTGAAGGCAACGCTTGGCCAAGTGGCCATCGGCTCAAGCAGCCGGATTTGGCCAGATCGTACCGCGGGATCGCCCGTCACACCGCCGGCTGGTTTTACCGCGGCCCGTTCGCACTGAAAACGCAACAGTGGATGAGCGCGAACGGAGGACTCATGACCCGCGAAGACTTCGCCCGCTATGAGGCCAAGCAGCGCAAACCAGTGCGGACGACCTATCGCGAGCACGAGATTGTCGGATTCCCACCCCCGAGTTCCGGCGGCGTTCACGTGGCGCAAATCCTGAATATCCTCGAGTCATTCGACCTGCGCTCGAAGGAGCCCGACTCCGCCGGGTTTGTTCATCTCGTCACCGAGGCGATGCGGCTGGCGTTCGCTGATCGCGCTTATTGGCTGGGCGACGCCGACTTTGCCTCGGTTCCTACTGGCCTGACATCCAAAACATACGCACGTCGACTCGCCAAAAAGATCGACCCCGCAAAGGCGGCTAGGATCGATGCTCACTCAACGCCACCGAACGCCGGCAGGGATTTGTTCGGCAGACACACGACCCATTTTACCACCGCCGACTCCGACGGCTGGTGGGTGGCCTGCACTGCAACGGTAAACACGACCTTCGGCTCCGGCGTGGTCATCCCTGACACCGGCGTCGTGATGAACAACGAGATGGACGATTTTTCCGCACAGCCCGGCGCGCCCAACGTGTTCGGATTGATCGGCGCAACAGCCAACGAGGTCGCCCCGGAAAAGCGCCCGCTCTCGAGTATGAGTCCAACGATCGTGCTGCGGGGCGGCAAACCAATCTTCACTGTCGGAGCTGCCGGTGGCCCGACGATCATCACGCAGGTGTTGCTGGCGATCATCCAGGTGGTTGACTTCGCCAAGTCGCCCGCTGAAGCGCTTGACCAGGCGCGGTTTCATCACCAGTGGAAGCCGAACCGACTCCTTGTCGAGAAGGCACTTGGCCAAGCGACCATCGACGCGCTCCGGGCCAAGGGCCACGCGGTGGAGGTCGTCAATTCCCTCGGGGCCGCACAGGCAATCGGCCTAGGCCAGGGCGACAAGCCATTCACTGGCTCAGCCGATCCCCGGGGCCATGGGGTGTTTGGAGTGAGCAGGAAGTAAAAGACATAAACCGACTTTCATCGAAAGCCGGCATTTAAGGAGGTGGTGGTAGGAGCAGGATTCGAACCTGCGAAGGCTAAGCCAGCGGATTTACAGTCCGCCCCGTTTGACCGCTTCGGTATCCTACCTCCAAAAAGGGCGGCGGATTACGCCAAATTGTGACGCGCTTGTCAAACACCCTTTGGGTTTCTATCGTTCGCGCCCATGTTTGACGCTCTCAGCAGTAAACTTCAGAAGACCTTTCGAAACCTGCGGGGCCTCGGCAAGATCAGCGAATCGAACGTCGCCGAGTCGCTGCGCGAGGTGCGCATGGCGCTGCTCGATGCGGATGTCAATTTCAAGGTCGCCAAGCAGTTCATCGCCCGCGTGAAGGATAAGGCGCTCGGCGAAGAGGTGATCGCCAGCATCCAGCCCGGGCAGCAAATCGTCAAAATCATCAACGACGAGATGATTGGGCTGCTCGGCACCGAGCGCAGCAATCTCGACCTGCCGCGCGGCTTCGACCAGCCGCTTAGCCTGATGATGTGCGGCTTGCACGGTTCCGGCAAAACCACCTCCAGCGGCAAACTCGCCCGCCTGCTGGCCACCGAGGGACGCAAACCGCTACTCGTCGGTGCGGATGTTTATCGGCCCGCCGCGATGGACCAGATCGAAACCCTGGCCAAACAGCTTGATCTGCCGTGCTTCTTGATGCGCGACGAGCAGGACGTACTAAAGATTGCCGACGGTGCAATGGCAAAGGCGAAGGCGGACGGCATTGACGTGGTCATTTTCGACACTGCCGGCCGGCTGCAGATCGACGAACCGCTGGTGCAGGAACTCGTCCAGCTGCGCGACCGTGTTCAGCCACGCGAAATCCTGCTCGTGCTCGACGGCGCCACCGGTCAGGAAGCAGTCAGTGTCGCCACCCATTTTGATGAGGCGCTGGGCATCACCGGCGCGATCCTAACCAAACTCGACGGCGATGCACGTGGTGGCGCGGCGCTTAGCTTCCGTGAAGTCACCGGCAAGCCGATCAAGTACGCCGGCATCGGTGAAAAACTGGACGACTTCGAGCCATTCCACCCCGACAGGATGGCATCGCGCATCCTCGGTATGGGTGATGTCGTCAGCCTCGTTGAGAAAGCCGCTGATGTGGTTGACGAGGAGACCGCCCGCAAACTTGAGGAGCGGATGAAGAAGGGTCAGTTCACCCTCGAGGATTTTCTCGACCAACTGCGCCAGATTAAAAAACTCGGCTCGCTGGAGAGCATCGTCGAGATGCTGCCCGGCGGCGGGAGTGAGATAAAAGGTTCCGACCTTGGCAAAAGTGAAAAGGAATTCCGCCATATGGAGGCAATGATCTGCAGCATGACACCGCAGGAACGACGCACCCCGGTCATCCTCAACGCCCGGCGGCGGCGGCGCATCGCCGCCGGAAGCGGCACCACGGTCGCAGCGCTCAATGGCCTGCTGAAACGCTTCGGCCAGATGCAGAAAATGATGAAGAAGATGGGTAAGTTCAAAAAAATGATGACCAAGATGGGTGGCGGCATGGGCGCGATGCCGGGAATGGGTAAATTAATCGGACGCTGATCAGGAAGTGTTCAATTTCAGGTTTTCAGATTTTGGTTCTTTGCGCTGGCTTGCGGCTTCATGGCAAGCAAAAAACGTAGCGCCGATGATCGCCCCAACGGAGTCGATGCCCACGTCGAGCAACGAACCAAAGCGCTCGACCGTCCATGACTGATGCCACTCGTCCAGCACAGCGTACACCGACGCAATCAGTACAGCCTGGCCAAGCACAGCCCATGGCAGCGGCCGCGACGTGGTGTGCTTGGCTAAAGCACGGCAGCTAAGGATCGACAGGATCGCGTACTCGAGTACGTGTGCGGCTTTGCGAACAACAAGCTGAATATCTCGGATTGTTTCATCGGAAATATCGGGTATGAACCACTTCAAAAACGGCCCGATAACGCGCGACGTTTGTGGACCAGAAAACAGGTCGGTCGAGAAAAAGAAAATGACGCCCATCCATGCAGCCACCCAAATCCACGGGTTAATCTTTGAACTGCTCGACGATGTGTTCATCGGTTTTTGGCAGGAATAATGGGAGGGACCGCTCGTGGCTCAGCGCATCGAACGGAAAAAAGCGGCGGACTTTTCAACCGGCAACACTGCCGGGCTTTCCGAGTCGACCGCCTGCCACGGAGCGTTGACACCGACCGCTGTCTGCAACTTGCCATCGAAAGTGACTGTGACAGTGCCGTTTACATTCCGAGCAATGGTTAGCATCGGTGGGCCAAGTTCGACGACCTTAATTGTCCTCACCACTGAGGCCGCAGCATTCCCGCTCTTGTCCTTCACATTGTAAGTCAGCGTGTAAACACCGGGGGTACCTGTAACGATCAACCCGGTGATCTCAATCGACTGTGTGATGTCACCATCCACATCGTCATTCGCCGTCGCCCCGGCATCCTTATAGTTTTCTCCAACATTAACCGTAACACTCTGCTCTCCCTTCAACGTGATCACCGGGGCGGTGTTGTCCGTCACGTTGAACGACACTTCGGCTAACTGGTTGTAACCGTCGTTCTCGAGGTATCTCGCGACATACTCGCCCGCCGGCAAGCCGGCAGCAAAGCTGACGGAGCCGGCAACAAGCCCCTCGCCGGCAATCTGTGTTCCGTTGACAAACGCCCACAATAGGCTGGGCACCTTGGCGGGAATCATGTCGGGCCGGTAAACCGCGATCCAGTCCTTCGGATTGCCGGGGCCGTCCGCAAAATGAATCGTGATGGGCTCACCTGAAAGGTATGCCTCACTGCCTACGGAGACGCTGGGCGGCTCCGCGATGGAGAAGCTCACGCTGGCCATCTGTGTGTAACCGTCATCCTCGAAAAACCGCGCCGTGTAGTTGCCGGGCTGCAACACGGCATCGAACACGAGCGTTCCATCGGTTATACCCTGCCCCGCCGACTTGGAGCCGTTCACGTAGGCCCAAGCCGGAGCCGCGGCAGACCCGGGGATCATGTCCGGCCGATAGATGCCAACCCAGTCCTTGGGATTGCCGGGGCCGTTGCTGAAAGTGACCTCGATCGGTTCGCCCATCTCATAAACCTCGCTGCCGACCGCCAAGCTCAACGGTGGCGGAGTTTGAGCGGCAACTCGGGCGGAGAAGTTTCCACGGCCGTTGGCTGGAGTTTGTAACTGCCAGTCCGGCGCCGCTTTCGTCCCGGCGTTGAGCCAATAAGTCCCGGCGCTGGCTCCACTGTCCGGTTCGTCGTGAAGGAGCAATCCAACTTTTCCGATGTTGGTCAGACCAGAAAACTCAAAGACCCAGGTCACCGATGTGATCTCCTCGGGCACGAGCACTCGAAGGTCACTTACTGTGACCATGTTGTATCCGGCTCGAAGCGAAAAGGCGTCGCTCTCAAACAAAAGATCGCCCGGTTTTTTCGGGCTGCCCTCCCCTGTCACCGGGCCGTTGTTGGCATAAATATGCAGCACGCCTTTCTGGTCGGACTCAAACGGATTCAACGCAGCGAAATACTCGAACTGAATCTGGTTTATAATCCTCTGGCTGCCGTCGAGTGTGAACTCATCGCCGATCCCGCCACTGGCGAGTTGGATGTCGCCCTTGACTCCGCGCGGATTGTCGTACACCACCAAGCCGCCGGGTTGCAGTTCCATTTCTCCCCGGGGATCCACCGGCACCTCCGCTGTTGCGTGGCTCTCGCCGTCGTTAAGATAGATGCGCACCTTGCCTGTGGGTTGGACGCCGAACGGGGACAGGGCGGCGTAGTACTCGAACTGAATGGCAGTCAACTCGCTGTTGTCCCCGTCTAAGACCACCGTGTCCGCGATCTCCCTATAGGAAAGGTAAACCTTGCCAAGCGAAGTCTCAGCATTTTCGTAAATTATTGTATCGTCCTCCTTCCCCATTGGCACCCCAGCCAGTCGTGCGCCAAAGCTGGAGCCAGACTCGGTTGACCTTAGTTCCCAATCATCGTTTACCTTTTCCCAAAAGTCGTCGTGACTTTTGCCGATAGTCGGGGGGTCGTAAAGCAACAGGCCCGCACGACCAACGCCGAGATTAATGAACTCGACCGACCAGGTTACTTCCGAGGTGCCCTCCGGCAAATCCAGTCCAAGCCCATGGACAGTGACTGTGTTGTATTTGTTTTGCAGGGAAAAGGTGCCACTCTCGTAAAGCAAAGTACCCGGTTGGTGGGCTATCGGCCTGGTCTCGGTTAGGATCTGGAAATCGATGGCCACCGACTTGATGGTTTGTGCGGCCATCTGGCCATGAAACGCGAAGACACTGCACGCAAGCAGGCATCCCCGGATGAACTGAACTCCTTTCTTCACGAATATCAAAAAAAAGTCGGGGCCTCCCGTCCCATTGGCCAAGTTTCAAGCCAAGCGGTTGGCCGCGTCAATAAAAGAGAGGCAGCCATGCCGCAAAAATCATCCCGCCGCTACCAGTCCGGCCACCTTGGCCAAGGCCTCGTCCACCCTGGAGGCGTCCTTGCCACCACCACGGGCCTGCGTCGGTTTTCCACCGCCCTTTCCGCCGACGACGGGGGCAATCACCTGGATGATGTTTCCGGCCTCAATGCGATCTGTCAGCGAGTCGGCAACATTGGCCAGTAGCACCACTCGCCCGCTGGAAGACGCGCCCAGTACAATGACGCCCTCGAATTCTCCCTTCAATGCATCGACCACGGCCTGCGCATAATCCCCGTCCGCTTGGCCAAGATTGGCCGTAACAACCTGCAAACCATTGATCGTTTCAGCCTGAGACAGGAGCTCCCGGGCCATGCCGGCGGCCTGACTTTGAAAGAGAGCCTTCAGTTGTTTCTCCAGTTTTTTGACCTGGCCAAGCGACGTCTCAATCTTCTTTTCAATCTCGCGAACCGGCGAGTTGAGCGTCTCGGCCAGGGCGGCAATGCGACCGGCATCGTCACGGGCCTGCTCAGCCGCCACGAGGCCTGCCACGGCCTCCACACGCCGCACGCCGGCGGCGATCGCCGACTCGGCGCTAATGCGGAATAGGCCAATCTCGCCCGTGGCACGTACGTGGGTCCCGCCGCACAACTCCATGGAGTAGCCGTTGATCGCGTTGGCATCACCGCCGATCTGCACCACGCGCACCGTGTCGCCATACTTATCGCCGAAAAACTGCAGAATACCGTCATTCCCGGCTACCTCGCTGTAGGGCATCCCGATCCAGCTCACGACAGCGTTGTCGACGATACGCTCATTGACCAATTGCTCGATGTCGGCCACCTGTTGCGGCGTCAGCGCCGGACTGTTGAAATCAAAAGTCAACTTCTCCGGGCCAACGTAGGAACCTTTTTGTGAGGCATCCGGACTGGTGACCTCATGTAGCGCCCAGTGAAAAAGATGTGTTACCGTGTGGTGACGCTGAATGGCGGCACGGCGGACGGCGTCCACCATCACCTCAACCTGGCTGCCCGACTCCAGCGTGGCATCGCCCTTGATGAAATGCAGGAAAGCGTCGCCAGCCTTCTGCGTGTCGGTGACGGCCCACGTTTTGTCGCCAATCGACAGCGTACCTGTGTCGCCGACCTGGCCTCCCATCTCTGCATAAAACGGTGAGCGATCGAGCACAATGCCGGTTCGTTTCTTTTCCTCTACGATCTCCATCACGGTGGCGGTATCGCTGAGTTGTTCAAAACCGATAAACTCCGTGCTCGCATTGGAAGACAGGGTCAAAACGCTAATGATCTCCTTTTTCTGCGAAGCCCTTGCCCGATTGCGCTGTTCCTCCATCAGCGTGTCGAAACCGCCATTATCGACTGTCAGGCCGGCCTCACGCGCCATCAACTCTGTAAGGTCCAGTGGAAAACCGTATGTGTCATAAAGCTTGAAGGCAAATTCGCCGGTTAGCTCTTTTTTATCTCCCATTTTTCCGGCTTCTTCGTGGAAAAGATCGATACCCCGGTCGAGTGTCTTGTTGAAAGATTCCTCCTCGGTTCGGATGGTTTGCTGGATAATCTCGCGGCGCTTCTTCAACTCGGGGAAAACAACGCCCATCGAGTCCACCAGCACATCAACAAGCTTATAAAAAAACGGCTCGCGAAACCCGAGCGTGCGGCCGTAGCGCACGGCGCGGCGCAGAATACGGCGCAGGACATAGTTGCGATCGGTGTTCCCTGGCTGGATGCCGTCGGCGATCGAGAAACCCAATGTGCGGATGTGGTCGCCTATGACACGGAAGGCAATGTCGGTTTTTTCCTGCTCAGTCTGCTCAGGACCGGGCAGTGTGGCGGCGTACTTTTTGCCGCTCAGTTTTTCGAGCGCATCAAAGATGGGACTAAAGACATCGGTGTCGTAATTGGAGACCGGCTTGCTGAAGTCGGTAAAGCCGTTGGTTGACTGTATGACCGCGGCGACACGCTCGAAGCCCATGCCGGTATCCACGTGCCTCGCGGCAAGTGGCGCGAACGTGCCGTCCGGGTTGGCATTGTACTGCATAAACACCAGATTCCAAATCTCGATGCACTGCCCGTTGTCGGCGTTGACGAGGCTGCCTTGCGTGTCACCATCAGGCGTGAGGTCGATGTGCAACTCGCTGCATGGGCCGCATGGGCCGGTGTCGCCCATCATCCAGAAGTTGTCGCGCTTGTCGCCATTGATAATATGCACGGCGGGATCGAGTCCAGCTGCGGTGAAGATCGCCGCCCAGCAGTCATACGCCTCCTGGTCAAACTCGCCCGGGTCGCCTTCGCCCGGCTTGTACACGGTGGCAAATAGTCGCTCCTTCGGGAAACTCCACACCCCAGTGAGCAGTTCCCAAGCCCACTCGATGGCCTCCTTTTTAAAGTAATCTCCAAACGACCAATTGCCGAGCATCTCGAAGAACGTGTGGTGGTACGTGTCCAAGCCCACGTCCTCGAGGTCATTATGCTTGCCGCCGGCACGGATGCATTTCTGGGTGTCGGCGGCACGGCCTGGGGTATAAGGGCAGGTTTGCTCACCGAGGAAGATCGGGACGAACTGGTTCATACCGGCGTTGGTGAACAGCAGATTGGGCGCGTCCGGCATCAGACTGGCAGATGACACGATGGTGTGCTGCTTCTCCTGAAAAAAATCGAGGAAGGATTGTCTAATCTCCGGGCTGGTCTTCATCGTTCGGCCACTGAAAGCGGCGGCAGGAAGAAAAACCATCCCAGCCCCCGACTGCAAGACAAAGGACCGTTTGAATTGAACGGATTCGCCAATTCAACGGTCAGTTGCCATCGAAAGCGCCCTGCAGGGGCGCAAATTTTCGCGTGGCCGAGGCTCGGCTGCGCGAGTATGGTTCCTGCGCGTTTTCGGAACTGAGCTTTGTGCATTTTGAACATTCCCAGATTTTGTGGCTGACGGCGATGGTCGTGCCGCTGCTTGGCCTCTTCCTTGGCTGGGCGTGGCGGCGGCGGCGCGAGCGTGTGACAAGATTTATCCATGCCAACCTCGTAGAACAACTCACGCTTAGGCTATCGGCGGCACGGCGTAAGGCCAAGCTGGCACTGCTACTTGGCGTGGTGCTACTCCTGTTTATTGTCCTGGCCCGGCCCAAGGGCGGTTATGAACTGCAGAAAACCGAAACGCGTAGCCTCGACATCCTCGTCGCCGTGGATACCTCGCGAAGCATGCTGGCCACTGACCAGACCCCGAACCGGCTC
>JAKUOU010000089.1 GCA_022451065.1 Pedosphaera sp.
AATTTGCTTTCTGGATCATGCTGTTGTTTGGCTCGGTCGGTGGTGTGGGGCCAGGCGCGCCGGTACCCGCCTGGTTGCCGGCGTTGAGCACAGTGTCAGCCGTCTTTTATTTCTTTGGCGTAATTGCAGTCTGGGTGAGTATTAACCAAACGATCAGCGGTGCCTCCGCCGCAGATACAGCGGACAGTTTAGCCTACAATTTGATGCGCTTGGCTGCCCTGATTTTTATTTCGATGGGTGTGCTGAACGTGTTCTTTGCGTTTCCCGGCCCGGGTAGCGTGGTAGAGTTCACGACCTATGGTCCAGCGATGAAGCTGCTTTTCAACTTGGGCTTCGTTGGCCTGATACTGGTTGCTGCGCTCTATCATATTTTCCCAAGCTTGGCCGGAATCGACTTCAGCCCGAAAATGACCCGGATCCAAACTATAGCTATTGTCTTTGGTGTTCTGGGGGCGTCACTCCCGAGCGCACTTGGAGGATTGATGTCCGGTGACGCTGTACTGGGATCCGGTTTTTACTTCTCGAGCTTGGGCGATCTGCTTCTTTTAGCGGGGAGTACAATCTTATTCCTGAACTTTTTAGGGGCAATTTTGTTCGCGATAAAAAACTGTGGATGCCTTTCCGGCATTTGTTGCAGGGGTGAGAAGAAGGAGGCCAACGCATGACGATTGGATTGAGTTTTCTTTTAGGCCTATTGGCCGGTTCGGTTTCCTATTTCATGCTCGGCCTGTGGTGGCCGGTTGCCGTGCTGTTGGGGTTATTTGCCTGGCTCGCCTTTGGTCTACTTGACGTGAAGATGGACAGCACATTTACCCTGCTGGGCGGGATGCTTTTGGTGTTCTGCGTGTCGCTTTCAGGGATGGTGATTCGGGCCAACGACCAATTAAGTGGCTTGCAGTACGTCGACACTCAGGATGTGGACGGAACCGAGTTCCGCTATCCCGTGCCCCTGCTTGGCCAAGCACGCTACGGCGAGAAAATCTATAAGGCTAGCGGTTGTGCTGCCTGCCATACCCAGCAGGTGTCTCACGAGGGTGTTTCATTGGATGTCAAGGCCATGGCCAGTGAGAAAAACCTTGCTGCGGTTCAGGAGGCGGCAAGTCGCTTTTACAAGTTGACCGGCCGTAAGGCATCCGGTGGTGCTGCACTTGGTTTGCCGGCCGGTGAATGGGAGACGATCGTAACCGGCGCCAATGCTGCCGATGCATCAAAGGCCCGCAATTTCCTGGCGGCGGCGGGTGCCTCGGTGGATGTGCAGGTGCGTTTTCATGGGGAAGATTTGATGTATAACGACCTCCAGAATCCCGAAGGCCGCAACTGGGGCAGGCGCCGTTCAACTGCTCGAGACTACCTATTTGCCGAGCCGCCGATGCTAGGCTCTGTTCGTATCGGGCCGGACTTGGCCAACATCGGAGCGCGATACAATCGAGATATGCTAATGAGCATTTTACTGGATCCTAAAACGCTAAAGAAAGACAGTAAAATGCCGCAGCACGGTTTTCTCTTTAAACAGGCTGAAAAGGATGAGCAGAGACAGCCAACTAGGGAAGCAGAGGCATTGGTCGATTATTTGCTAAGCCTCAAGAGTGCGCACTACCCATTACCCGAAGCGCCGGTCGACCAGCCGTTCACGTCCTCTCTGCCAACGCCTGTCCAGACCCCTGCTGAAACTGCAGACACAGTAAAACCCGACGAGGCTGGAAAGTAACCCAGTATTTTACGAGCGAAAATGGCGGCCAAACAAAATAACGAAAAAATAGAAGCAGCCGACGCCGGTGTGGGTGGCCCGAAGCCGTGGGTGTTTGTCCTGATGGTGCTGACCCTATACTGGGCCATCAATTATCTGGACGGTCACGGTGGCGGCTTCAATGCAAATGTGTATGCACCACACAAGGACGCCACCGTGGTCGCCAGCCTAAAGGTGCAAAAGACCCCTGAGGAACAGGCAATGGAAAGCGGCGCCCGGATTTATCGCGGTATTTGCGCTGCCTGCCACCAGCCAAATGGTTTGGGTAATTCCAACGCGGGATTCCCTCCGCTGGCCAATTCTGAGTGGGTGCTTAGTGCTTCACCGGATCGCATCATTGCGATTGTCTCAAACGGGTTACAGGGTCCTGTGGAAGTGGCGGGGCAGATCTACAATAAGGTGGCCATGCCGGCTCAGGGTGTTGCATTGAGCGATGAAGATATCGCCAACGTACTAAGTTATATTCGCGGAAACACCGACTGGGGGGACGCTCACAACCTGCCGCTGGTGACTCCGGAACAAGTTAAGGTCGTTCGCGATAGCGATGCTATTGCCACCCGATCCACGGCGTGGACGGCTGATGAACTGAAACAGCAGTTCCCCGAGAGCCAGTAGGCCCGCAACATAATTTTCGACTGGTGGTCGGTCGACCTCTTTTGTTCTGGCGACAGGGGCACCGCAAAAGCAGCTTGGCTGCCCCTTGCAATTCCGGTTCAATTCCTCTGGTTGCTGTTCGTGCCATGATTCACCAAGGATGACTTCACGCTATCTAGCCATCGATCTCGGCGCTGAGAGTGGTCGAGTGATGCTCGGCATACTCGAGGATGGCCGCATTGTTCTTGAGGAACTTTCCCGCTTCAGCAACACGCCGATTCGCGATGGCGAACGGATGTACTGGAACATACCGGCACTGCTCGACGGGATCCGTGCTGGTTTGGCCAAAGCCGGTGCGCTTGGCCAGACGATCACCAGCGTCAGTGCCGACGCGTGGGGTGTGGACTACGTTCTCCTCGACGAAGCCGGCGAAATCATGGAACCGGTTTATCACTACCGCGATCCACGTACCGCCGAAGGCGAGAAGAATGTCCTGACAAGAGTGGACTGGCCGACGCTGTTTGAGGAGACAGGTATTCAGTATATGCCGCTTAACACCAGTATCCAGTTGGGCGCCGAAAACCCCAGGCGGTTGGCCAAGGCTGGCCTGTTACTCACCATTGCCGATGCGTTCAATTATCTCCTCTGCGGTATCGGCAAAGTCGAGATGTCGATGGCTAGCACCACGCAGCTTTACAACCCGCGTACAAATGTTTGGAGTGATCGCCTTATAGATGCGCTTGGTTTTCCCAGGTCGATATTCCCCGAGGTTGCCGCTCCGGCAACCACCCTTGGTCCACTCCAATCCAGCTTGGCGGCCGAAACCAACTTGTCCAAGCTCAACGTCGTATCGTCGCTGTCCCACGACACTGCCTGCGCCGTCGCCGCGTGTCCGGCCGAGGGTGAGCGCTGGGCCTACATCAGCTCCGGCACCTGGTCACTGATGGGGCTGGAGATTCCAAAGCCGATCATCACCGACGCATGCCGGGAACTGAATTTTACCAATGAGTCCGGCTACGGCGGCTCTATTCGGTTGCTTAAAAATATCATCGGACTTTGGCTTGTGCAGGAATGTCGCCGTGCCTGGGGCGCGCAGGGTAACGAATACAGCTATGCTGATTTGGCTGAGCAAGCCGGCGCCACTGAGCCTTATGTGTCCGTGCTCAATCCGTCTGACCCTCGGTTCCTCGCGCCGGACGACATGCCGCAACGCATTGCCGACACTTGTCGTGAATCCGGCCAACCGATCCCCGGGACGCCCGGTGCCATTGTCCGTTGTGCGCTGGAAAGCCTCTCGTTGCTTTACGCGCGTACCCTCCGTGAGTCGGAAGAACTCGTCGGTTGGCGGGCCAACACGGTGCACATCGTCGGAGGAGGCAGCCGCAACGAATTGCTCAACCAGTTGACCGCCGACGCCGCGAACATCCGGGTAGTGGCCGGTCCGGCCGAGGCCACAGCCTCTGGCAACATCCTCGTGCAGGCTATCGCTGCTGGGGCCGTAAAGGACCTCGCCGAGGCGCGGCAGATCGTCCGCAACTCATTCGACACTAAGATATTCGAGCCGGAACCGTCCGAAGCTATCGAGGAGGCCCGCGTTCGTTTCGACCAACTCTGAATAGATGCCAGCCGATTCACTTCACGATTATCTCAGTCAACAAGGCGCGCAGTTTGGCGATGTCGCCGGCGAACAGGTCGCCCAAAACTACGGCGATACGAACGCCGAGTACCGCGCGTTGACCGAGGCCGTTGCCTTGGTTGACCTCTCTTTCCGGGGTTGCCTCGCCGTTCTGGGCGACGACCGTGTGAAGTTTATCAACGGCCAGGTTACGAACGAGGTTGCCGGACTGAAAGTTGGCGAAGGCTGTTATGCCGCGCTTATCAATGCCAAGGCCAAGATGCAGGCTGACCTCTATGTGTATCGGCTCGACGATGAGCTTATTCTCGATTTTGAACCTGGCCTGCTTGACGCCGTCATCGAACGACTCGAGAATCACATCGTTGCCGACCAGGTCGAACTTATCGATGCCTCGCCACACTTTGGTCTGCTTAGTTTGCAGGGCCCGCGTACGGTAGCCACTCTGGAGGTGCTTGGTTTGTCCTTGCCCGGGGAACCGTTCGCGCACGTCAAGTCGCCGCTCGACGACTTGGGAGAAGTTTATGTGATGAACAACGGTAGATACGGTACCGCTGGTTGCGATCTGTACATTCCCGCCGCAAGTTTGGCCAAGGCAGCCGTGCGCTTAGTGAAGGGGATCAAAGGGCAGGGCGGTTGCTTGGCAGGTTGGCACGCGACCGAGATCGCTCGGGTCGAGGCAGGTATCCCGCGCTTCGGCATCGACTTGGATGGCAACACACTGCCGCCCGAGGCCAATCTCGAAAGCCGAGCCATTAGTTACACGAAGGGCTGCTACATTGGACAAGAAATCATTGCACGCATCCGGACCTATGGCCGAGTCAACCGCTCGCTCGTTGGGTACGAGTTGGACGTTGACTTGGCTAAGACCGCCATAACCGGCACCAAGCTCACCGACGACTCTGGCAAAACGCTTGGTACGCTCACGAGCATTGTAAACTCACCCAAGTCTGGCCCGATTGCTCTCGGTATGGCCAAGCGCGGCAGCGAAATCCCCAGTCGGCAATTGACTGCTCTGGAACCCGCCACCGGTCAAGCCACTGTGACCAAGCTTCCTTTCTGCTGACAACTGTCGTTTGGCCAAGCGCTTGGTTTATTCGCTTGGGGGGTGGAGTTGTTTTTCGGAATTGGCGATCACGGCGCAGACGGCGGCATCGCCGGTGACGTTGGTCGTGGTACGCAGCATGTCGAGGATACGGTCCACGCCGAGGATGAGGGCGATCCCTTCACTGGGCACGTCTATCGCCTCGAGAATAATCACCAGCATAATGATGCCGGCTCCAGGCACGGCAGCGGTGCCAATTGAGGCCAGCACGGCGGTGATGACGATGGTCAATTGCGCCCCCATATCGAGAGACATACCTGACGCTTGGGCTATGAATACCGCTGCGACAGCCTGATAAAGGGCGGTGCCGTCCATGTTGATGGTTGCGCCAAGCGGAAGAACGAACGAGGTCGTTTCCTTTGAGGCGCCCAGTTTCTCTTTGCACTGGCGCATGGTGACCGGCAGCGTGGCGCCACTGGAGCTGGTGGAGAAGGCGAGCAGTTGTGCCGGCGCGATCGCCTTGAAGAATTGCGGGAGCTTCAGCGGCGTTAATAGCTTAAGCAGCCCAAGGTAAACGACAGCGATGTGCAGCAGCAGCCCGATCACCACGGCGATGCAGTAGTAGCCGAGTGCGCCAAGGATGGAGGAGATCTCGCCGAGGTTGGTTTGGCCTCCTTCGCCAACGGCCAGGCTGGTGATGGTTTTTGTGATGAGAGCAAAGACACCAATGGGTGCCATGAGCATGATCATATTCACCAGCTTGATGACCACTGCCTGCAAGCCCTCGAAGATCGACAGAACCGGCTGCCGATGCTCGCTGCTCACCTGCACCAGAGCTATGCCGATCAGTAACGAAACGAAGACGAGTTGAAGCATGTTGCGGTTGCTCGATGCCGAGCCGAAAAAGTTGTCCGGCACCATGTCCACCAGCGGCTGCAGCGGACCGCGTTGACGGGCGGTTTCGGCGGTTTCGCCCTTAGCCTTGTCGGCAGCGTTGGCTTGGAATTGTGCCTCGAGTTTGGCCTTGGTGCCGGATGGAAGCTTGGCTCCGGGTTGGATGATGTTGACAACCAGCAGGCCGATGGTCACAGCAACAGCGGTGGTGGCTATGTAGAGGCCGATGGTTTTGCCGCCCATGCGCGATAGTTTTTTGAAATCGGAGAGGGACGCCACGCCGGCCACGAGAGAGGTGAGAACCAGCGGCACGGCAATAAGCTTGAGCAAGTTCATGAAGATGTCGCCGAAGGGGACAACCCAATTTTTTGCGAACCCGGTCCATTGGAATTGCGCGGCGGCAATGCCGTAGATCAGCCCAAGAATCATCCCCAGGATGATCTGCCAGTGAAGTTTCCGATACCATTTCATGACTGAATGGCCGAGAGGGTAGGATGGACGGCGGGCGGAGTGAAGAAAACTTTAGGCGTCGTCGGCCGCTGGTTTGTCTTTATTGGCGAGCTGTTTTTCAAGTTCGCGGATGCGCTTGATCAACTCGGGGAGCTGCTGGGCGGCTATGAGTTGGCGCTTGGCTTGAAAATTAGGAACCGCGGGGAAGCCCATGTACTGCTTACCACCTTCAAGATCATTCAGCACTGTGGACCTGGCAGCGATTATGACTTTTGGTCCGATTGTGATGTGCCCGATGATCCCAACTTGGCCGCCGAGCGTCGAATATTCGCCGATTTGGGTACTACCACCGATACCATTTTGGGCGACGATAATACAGTGTTTGCCAATGACGACGTTGTGGCCGATCTGCACGAGGTTGTCGATCTTAGTGCCTTCGCCGATCACGGTGTCGCCCAACGCGCCCCGGTCAATCGTGCAGTTTGCCCCAATCTCGACATCGTTCTCGATCACCACGCTGCCGACTTGCGGGATTTTTCGGTGATGATCCTGGTCAAAAACGTAGCCGTAGCCGTCGGAGCCAATCACGGAGCCGGCATGAATGCGGACACGGTCTCCTAGCTTGCACTTCGAGTAAACCGAAACGTTGGGGAATAGGCGAGCCGCTTGGCCAAGCGTCGAGTGGTCGCCTAATGTGCAGTTGGCCTCGAGCACCGTTTGCTCGCCGATGGCGGCATTTTCACCGATGATACAGTTTGGGCCGATGGTAGCGGTGTCGGCGACGTCGGCGCTCTTTGCGATAACGGCGCTCGGGTGGATGCCAGGGGTGAACTGTTTCTCCGGGAAGAACAGTGGAAGTACCCGGGCGAAGGCGATGCGGGCATCCTCCACGCGGATGACCGTCTTGGTTTCGGAGGTGAATTTGCCAGGGGCAAGGATAGCGCTCGCTTGGCTTTGTTCGGCCAAGCCGAAGAATTGCATGTTCTCGGCAAAAGTGAGGTCACCAGGCATGGCTGCGTCAGCCTGGGCGAAGCCGCCAAGTTCAATGCTGCCGTCGCCAACGACATCTCCCCCGACGCGTTCGGCGATCTCGTTGGCGGTGAAACTCATGGGGTTTCAGATGTTTCGCTCCTCGATGATGGTGTTGTTATTGCCGAGGGCAATGATGCGGGTCTGGCCGCCTTGAATAGCAAGTCACGATTGACTTGTCGCACGCACCGAACTATAAGGCCGGTTCGCCTTGAGGCAAACATCTTTCGGGAATCAATTCTTATCAAAGACAGAACATGAGCAGAAAAATTCGTTATGGAATGGTCGGTGGTGGCCGGGGTGCGTTTATCGGCGCAGTGCACCGCATCGCCGCGAACATGGACGGCCAAATCGAACTGGTATGCGGCGCGTTCTCATCTAGCCCCAGCAAGTCCAAGGCCAGCGGCCGCGATCTCTTCCTGCCTGCCCGCCGTTGCTACGGCACGTTTGAGGAGATGATCGTCAAGGAGGCGGCGTTGCCGACTGATGAGCGCATGGATTTTGTGTCCATCGTTACTCCCAACCACATGCATTTTTCTCCGGCCAAGATGGCGCTGGAAAATGGCTTCCACGTGTTGAGTGATAAGCCAGCCACGTTCAATCTCAAGGAAGCCAAGGCTATCGAGAAGCTAGTGAAGAAAACCCGCCGCCTTTATGGTCTTACGCACAATTATACCGGCTACCCGCTCGTGAAAGAGGCGCGCGACATGGTTGCCGCCGGCAAACTCGGCAAGATTCGGAAGGTGGTCGTCGAGTATCCGCAAGGCTGGCTCGCGACGCGGCTTGAGTTGACCGGCCAGAAACAGGCTGGCTGGCGCACCGACCCCAAGCGTAGCGGTGCCGCCGGCTGCATTGGTGACATTGGCACCCATGCGGAGAATCTAGCTGAATACATCACAGGCCTGAAAATCAGGGAACTCGCCGCCGACCTCACCGCCTTTGTCAGCGGACGGAAGCTCGATGACGATGGCAACGTGTTGCTGCGTTTCACCGGCGGAGCCAAGGGAGTGCTGCACAGTTCGCAGATTTCCGTGGGCGAGGAAAACAATCTCAACATCCGCGTGTACGGAGAACGCGGCGGCCTTGAGTGGCACCAAAATGAGCCGAACACCATGCTCCTCAAGTGGCCCGACCAGCCGATGCAGGTTTACCGAACTGCCAACGGCTATCTTGGCGCCGCCGCCGCCAACGCCGCCCGCACTCCGCCGTCGCATCCCGAGGGCTACCTCGAGGCGTTCGCGAATATTTACGTCAACTTTGCCAACCACATCCGTGCCAAGCTCGACCGCCGCAAGCTGGCTAAGGACGATCCCGCACTGGACTACCCGAAAATCAAAGACGGCATCCGTGGCATGGCCTTCATCGAGGCTGTGGTGAAGTCGTCCAAGAACAACGCCCGCTGGACCAAGCTGGGTTGATTGTAGTGGCGAATGTTGCGGGTTGGATTTAGGTTTCCGCCGACCTTGGCCGAGTGCGTATGCGCTTGGCCAAACGCTTTTCAAACATGGCAACAATAGGGGTAGGGATCATCGGCTGCGGCGGCATCGCACTGCAGAATCATCTTCCGGGACTGGAACTCTGCCCTGACACCAGGCTGGTGGGGCTGTGCGACAACAGCGCCGAGGTGCTCGGGCGCGCCGTCCAGCAAACCGGCGTCTTAGTGCACACACAGGATTACAACGAACTCGTGCAACGCGATGACATTCACGCCGTCATCATCGCCACGCCGAATGTAACCCATGAGTCGATGGCGATTGCTGCCGCCACAAACGGAAAGCATGTCCTCTGCGAAAAACCGCTTGGGATGAACCAGCGGGAAACGCTCGACATGCTCCGTTTCGCCCGTGAGAACAACGTTCGCCACATGACCGCGTTCACGTATCGCTTCGTGCCAGCGATGCGATATATGAAACACCTCGTCGAGAAAGGTGATATCGGGCAGCCGTATCACATCCGTACTTGCCGCCTGCAGGATTGGGGTGAGCGCAACATTGGCTGGCGGCAGCTGAGCCAGATGGCCGGCTCAGGCGAACTGGGGGACATGCTTTCACATCGACTTGACTATGCGCACTTTCTTATTGGCGACATGAGACGACTTACTGCCGACACGCGCCGCTTCGTCGATGAGCGGCAGGGGCTAGAATCGGATCTCGAGGACTGGGTCACCGTGATGGCCGAGTTTGAAAACCAGGCCACCGGCGTTCTCGAGAGCAGTAAGTTGGCTACGGGTCGAGGTGAGGGTGCACGCAGCCAGGACTACTGCGAGATCAACGGCAGCGAAGCGACGATGGTATTCCAGCTCGCAAATCCCAATCAATTTCAGATCGCACGCAGTGGCCAGGCCGGTTTGGAGACAGTCGATGTGCCCCGAGAATTTCTTACTTGGCCGGGCAGCAGCCGGGATCCGTCGCATGGCGATCCCGGCATCGCCTTTCGCTGGGACCAGGATTTTGAGTTCATTGACGCTATTCAAAACGAACGCGAGTGCGATCCTTCCTTCCTCCAGGGAGCACGTGTCCAAACCGTGATGGATTTAGCCCTCAAGGCGGCTGCCGAAAAAACCTGGTTCGACGTCGAGTACCCCGAGGGCTAAGTCATGAGATGCCGTCTGGCAAAGTTGAGCTGTCTGTTTGCGCTTGGCTTAATGGCGCTTGGCCAAGCGCATGCCGCTAATAACAACTTGGCCAAGCCAAATATAGTCATCCTATTGGCGGATGACTTGGGTTATGGGGAACTGGGTTGCCAGGGGAACACGGAGATTCCCACTCCGCACATCGACTCGATTGCGGCCAATGGCGTGCGATTTACCAACGGCTATGTCACAGCGCCGTTTTGCAGCGCCTCGAGGGCGGGCCTAATAACAGGACGCTACCAAACCCGTTTCGGCTATGAGTTCAATCCCATTGGTCATCACAACGAGCTTCCCGGCGTCGGGTTGCCGAAGAATGAGGAGACACTCTCGGAGCGACTGCGGCAGGCTGGATATGTTAGCGGTTTAATTGGCAAATGGCACTTGGGCGGGCATGCTGAGTTTCATCCACTTCGGCATGGCTTCGATGAGTTTTTCGGCTTCACCCACGAGGGGCACTATTTCGTACCTCCACCGTGGGATGGCGTGACGACTTGGCTGCGTCGTGGCGTATTGCCCGGGGGCGGTAAGGGGCGATTCACGAGTGCCGACGGGAGGGTCATCTACTCCACCCACATGAATGGCACAGAGCCGCCTTATGATGCCAACAACCCGATCGTTCGTGCCGGCCAGCCATTGGTTGAGAAAGCTTACCTCACTAATGCTTTCACTCGAGAAGCGGTTAACTTCATCGGCCGGAACAAGGACAAGCCGTTTTTTCTGATGCTCGCCTATAACGCCGTGCACAGCCCGTTGCAGGGCGCCGATGCCTACATGAAAAAATTTGCACACATTCAGGACGTTCACCGGCGCATCTTTGCGGCAATGTTATCCAACATGGACGATGGCGTGGGTGCGGTGCTGGCCAAGTTGCGCAGAGAACAGCTGGAGCAAAACACACTCATCTTTTTTCTTAGCGACAATGGTGGCCCAACCAGGGAACTCACCTCCAGTAACAAACCATTGCGCGATGGAAAGGGGAGTGTTTTCGAGGGAGGCTTGCGGGTGCCGTTCATGGCCCAATGGCCTAGCCGCTTGGCCAAGGGCAAGGTTTACGAGCAGCCTGTTATCTCATTGGACATCTTTGCCACAGCATCAGTTGCTGCTGGAGGGTTTCTGACGGCCAAAGCCAAAAAAAAACTCGACGGTGTTAACCTCATTCCATTTTTGACAGACAAAATCAAGGTGGCGCCGCACGAAAAATTGTTCTGGCGTCAAGACCGCCGGGCGGCTCTGCGAATGGGCAACTGGAAGCTGTTGAGAAACCCGCGTCGTGGCCAATCCGACGAATGGCAACTTTACAACTTGGCCAACGACATCGCCGAACAAAACAACTTGGCCGCCGAAAATACGACCAAGCGAGAAGAGCTCCTTTCCGGTTGGCGAGAGATAAATGCTGAAATGATCGAGCCACTTTGGCAGCGAAAATAGGACGCCATGGGGACAGTACATTTTGCAGTGTCTTTCAAAATGAGCTTGAACATATAGCGGTTAAGTGGCAGGTTGTCCTGCCGTTCGGATCGCGGGGTGGAGCAGCCCGGTAGCTCGTCAGGCTCATAACCTGAAGGTCGTCAGTTCAAATCTGGCCCCCGCAACCAATTTTTAACCCTCGGAGTTTCCAATGATTTCGGGGGTTTTTTGGTGCCCGACCCTCTTCTCTAACTTCCCCCTCAATCGGCCCAAAACTGCGCCAGTGCTATTTTGTGCTAGGTTTTTTTGCGCGTAACAATGCGCTTGACGGGTTTTTCTAACGAAAATGTTTGAAAAACGATCACAATTGATCGATAAGTCTGGCATGGCGGATTCTAGCGATTTAGCTAAAAATAATACGAGATGGTTCCCTGATTGGGTATCATTCTTGTTACTTGCCACTTGGCCCATTCCCCTGATTATTATTTTAATAATCTGGAGTTGATTTAGAGTAGCGTCAAACCAATGAAAAAGTTATGAAAATATCACCCTCAAGCGTTAGTGACTTTAAGCGAGGCTTCACGTTGATTGAATTGCTGGTGGTGATTGCCATCATTGCCATCCTAGCAGGGTTATTGCTGCCTGCCTTGGCCAAGGCAAAGCAGAAGGGGCAAGCAACGATTTGCCTAAACGACCTGAAACAGTCCGGGTTGGCCATGCTGATGTTTGCCGATGAGAATGACGACGTGATT
>JAKUOU010000009.1 GCA_022451065.1 Pedosphaera sp.
GGCGAGGTTCTGGTACGCTTGAATCCTGCTCTTCTGCCCGCCTTTTTCTATGGCGAGAACGAAGCATTTTTTTGCCTCTTTCAATTCCCCGATTTTGGCGTCCCCGGTTTTGTTCTTGGAGAGCTTTTGGTGCGAGAGGCCAAGCTGGTTGTAGAGTTTGCCGACGACGACGAGATTGGTCTTGAGGTTGGGGTGATCCTCAATGCGTTTCCGGGCGTCCTCCAACTGCTTGAGCGCTTCGACGGTTTTGCCATCAGCGAGCAGGCGGCTGCCTTCTTCGAGGGCATTTTGCTCCGGCGGAGTGCACCCGGTGAGGGTTGCCACCAGACAAACCGCAGCCAAAAGCCGGCCGGTCAAGTCGGTGGGTTTTTGCGTGGTCCGCATGGCTGCTGGTGGTAGCATCGCGGCACGGGCGAGTCAAGGGAGGCACACTCTCTTCAAGTCCGCTTCATCGTGCACCCAGGAAGAACCAACCGCCGCCAAGCTCGGCCGGGCCAGGCCGATTCCCGGCTGGGTACACGTTCTTTTTGCCTACTGCTGGCAGGAGTCCTGGTATTGGCCCCGCTTGGCCAAGCGGAGGAGGCTACTCCGCCATCCAAGCCCCGCATCCTTTTGGTGGAGGACAGGTCCGCTTTGCGCGAGTTTGAGGTCGATGCCGTCAAGGTCGCGGAAATGGTCTCCGAAGGGTTGAAGCAGCTCACCGGTAGTCCAAGTGTGGCATCCGCATGGCTGTCGCTGATCACCCCGGCGGACACGGTCGCCATCAAGGTCAACTCGGTGCCCGGGCCGATTGGAGGCACGCGCAAGGCGGTGGTCGATGCGGTTGTACGAGGATTGCTCGAGGCACGGCTGCCGCCGGACCGGATCATTATATGGGACCAATCGCTGGCCAGCCTTCGGGCTGCGGGGTTCGGTGGCTTGGCCAAGCGGCACGGTGTGCGGCTGGCAGGGAGCCGGGACGCCGGCTGGGATGAGTCAGTCACCTACGAGTCGTCGATTGTAGGTACACTGGTCGCGGGCGACCTTGGTTTCGAGCGTGAGGGGGAGAACTCCAGCCGGAAGTCGCACCTGTCCCGGCTGCTCACCGGGGAGTTGACGCGCATCATCAGCATCTGCCCGTTACTCAACCATAATCAGGCCGGCGTGTCGGGCCACCTGGTTGGGCTTGTCGATGGCAGCATGGACAACTCCCGCCGGTTCGGCGTGAACGCCTCGGTCCTCTCGGTGGCGGTGCCTGAGATTTTGGCGCTCGAGGATGCGAAGCAGCGCCGGCATCTTGGCGACCGGCTCGTGCTCAACATCACCGACGCGTTGTTCTGCCAATACCTTGGCCAGAGCAAATGCCTGCTTCACTATACGGTGGGGCTTGGTCAACTGCGCTTCAGCACCGACCCGGTGGCGCTGGATGTCTTCTCGATTGAGGAACTAAAGCGGCAGCGGGAACGGTTCGAGGTGGACTACTTACCGCCCGAAACACTGCTGTACAAAAACGCCGCGTTGATCCAGCTCGGCGAGAGCAATCCGGCCCGCCGCGAGGTCGTGGAGATCTTCCGTTGACCGGCCCACACCGAATCGTGGGTTGACACGACCCCATCGGGCCACCCAAAACAGGGCCCGCTTATGAGCTTGTTAGCTGACAAAGTTGCCGTGGTGACCGGCGCGGGCCGGGGTATCGGCCGTGCAGTCGCCCTTGCCTACGCCAGGATGGGCGCAGACGTGGCCTGCGTCTCACGCACGGAGGAAAACTCAGCCAATGTCGCCGCCGAGGTGGAGGCCCTTGGCCGGAGGGCTTGGCCGTTGGCTGTCGATGTTTCCGACACGGCCGCGGTCGATGCCGCTGCGAAGGAGATACTCGAGTTGGCTGGCAGGGTGGACATCCTCGTGAATAACGCTGGCGTGACCCGCGACAACCTGCTTATGCGCATGAGCGAGGAGGAGTGGGACACGGTGCTCAACACCAACCTCAAGGGGGCGTTCAACTTCACCAGGGCGCTCACGCGGCCGTTCATCAAGCAGCGCAGCGGGCGCATCATCAACATCGCTTCTGTGATCGGTCTGATCGGCAACGCCGGCCAGAGTAACTATGCCGCGAGCAAGGCGGCCCTGATCGGGTTCACCAAGTCAATCGCCAGGGAACTGGCGCCGCGCGGCATCACGGTCAATGCCATCGCGCCTGGCTTCATCGAGACAGACATGACCGCCGTGCTCGATGACAAAGTGCGCGAGGAGGTTCTCGGGCGCGTGCCGCTGGGCCGGTTCGGTTCGTCGGACGATATCGCCCATGCGGCGGCTTTTTTGGCTATGGAGCCCACAGGCTATGTCACCGGGCAGGTTCTCACCGTGGACGGCGGCATGGTGATGTGAGCATTTGAACGCCGATTTTTTACGAATAGGAGCTTGACGGCTCTGGCTGGCGTTCTTAAAGAACCCCCCGAACATTTGGAGACTTATGTCTGAAAATCCACCCGCAGATCGAATCAAAAAAATCATCGTCGAGCAGCTCGGCGTCAACGAGGACCAAGTCAAGCCGGAGGCCAAGTTCATTGAGGACTTGGGCGCGGACTCGCTCGACACCGTCGAGCTAGTCATGGCACTGGAGGAGGAATTCGGAACCGAGATCCCCGATGAGGAGGCTGAAAAGCTCCAAAGCGTCGGGGATGTCGTCAAATTCATCGAAGACACCCAGTCCTAAGGGCCGGGGCTGATTCCGGGGCAGCCCGAGCCGCCCTTGGCTTGGCTGTCCTGCTGGCTTCATGGCCGACCCAACACGAAAGCGAGTCGTCGTCACCGGCATCGGTGTCGTCACGCCGCTAGGTCAGGGGGTCGACACTTTCTGGGGAAATCTCCTTGCCGGCCAGTGCGGCATCGACTCGATCAGCGCGTTCGACACTGAGGGCTTCCCCTGCACCATTGCCGGCGAGGTGAAGGATTTCGACCCCACACCGGCCTTCCCTTCGCCCAAGGAAGTGCGCCGCACCGACCGGTTCTCCCAGTTTGGCATTCACGCCGGCTGGCAGGCGCTCAACGACTCCGGCCTGGACTTGGCCAAGGCCAACCGCGACCGCGTCGGCGCCTTCATCGGCTCCGGCATCGGCGGGCTCATCACCCTCGAGGATCAGCACAACAAGCTGCTCGAACGGGGCCCGGGCCGCTTATCGCCGTTTTTCATCCCGATGATGATTCTCAACATGGCCTCGGGAATGTTTTCGCTTTATCACGGCTTGCGCGGCCCGAACGTGGCCACCTGCTCTGCTTGTGCCACAGCCAGCCATGCCATCGGCGAGGCTTGGCGTACACTTGTCATGGGCGATGCCGACGTCATGGTTGCTGGTGGGACCGAGGCCGCTGTTTCTCCCTGCGCGGTGGGTGGGTTCGGCTCCATGAAGGCGCTTAGCACGCGCAACGACGATCCGCGGCATGCCTCGCGGCCGTTCGACGCCGGGCGTGACGGCTTCGTCATGGGCGAGGGCTCCGGCGTTCTGGTGCTGGAGGAACTTGAGCATGCTAAGGCGCGCGGCGCGCGGATCTACTGCGAGATGGCCGGCTATGGCAACACTGCCGATGCTCACCACATGACCTCGCCTGCGCCGGAAGGCGAAGGTGGTGCGCGTGCCATGCGAATGGCGCTCAGCTCCGGCGGACTTAACCCCGAGGATATTTCCTACATCAACGCCCATGGCACCTCCACGCCGCAGGGCGACGTCTGTGAGACAGAGGCCATCAAGTCGGTGTTTGGCGATCATGCGGGATCCCTGGCTGTTAGCTCCACCAAGGGGGCGACCGGCCACATGCTTGGAGCTGCCGGCGGAGCGGAGATGGCCGTTTGTTGCAAGGCGCTTGAGACCGATACTGTGCCGCCGACCATTAACTATGAAACACCCGACCCCGACTGCGACCTCGACTATGTTCCCAACGAGGCTCGTGAAATGGAGGTCAACGCCATCGCCAATAACTCATTCGGATTCGGTGGGCATAACGCCTGTCTAGTCGCCAAGAAATTCAAGGGTTAAGCCTCTTCAAATTTAAAAGTACGCCTCTTTCCTAGTGAAATGGGCGTTTTTTGTATCTATACTCGGGTATAGATAGTGGATAAATTGGGGTGCTGACTTGTGCTATCTATACCTTTATCTAGACCCCTCGTTTCACAAAGTCGTCGCCGTCTGCTCAGTCCACAGACCGAGCTTCGTCGCCGTAGCTGACACTGCTGCGACACAGGCTGTCTCGGCGCGCAGCACGTGTTCGCCCATGTGCGCGAGCTTCCAGCCATTTTTGCGGAAAACATCGCGTTCCTCAGGCGACCAACCACGTTCCGGCCCGAGCGCAATCACTGCGCTCGCACCAGCATCGGGTAGAACCGCGCCCAACACGCCTTTGGCCTCGTAATTATCCAGCGCCACATGCACGTCCGTGCCATATAGCGCGCTAATCGCAGACTGCAAATCAGCATGCATCGCGACTTGCGGGAGATGCGTGCCAAAGGCTTGCTCGGTGCCGAGCCGGATACGGTCACGCCATTCATCGGTCTGCCATAGGCTGCTTTGCGCATACGAAGGTTCGCTACGCTCAGCCTCAAGAAAGTGAATGCCAGTCACACCGAGACTTGCGGCCTCAAACAGGATACGCTTGGCCGTATGCGGCCGCACCAATCCAATCAGCAAAGTAATCGGCAGCGGTGCGGGTGCTGGCTCCGTTCCCACGATCTCCAACTCGAAAGCACCGTCAGCCTCGACGGCGACAACCTTCGCACGCGCACGGGCTCCGTTCACAAAGCCAAGGAAAACCAAGGTGCCGATCTTAGCGCGTAGCACTTTATGCAAATGCTGCGCGCGAGGATCGGCGCGTTCGAGTCGAACCGACTCAAAGACATCATCAAAAAGCATCAAATTCATCTGTGATTAGTCCTTTTGTTTTCAGACTGGCTCTCTAGGGGGTAACGGTGGCTCTCAAGCGGGCAAACCCACGGATTCCCGGAGGGAACTGTAGGAGTTCGCGTACTGTCCCAGCCTCAAAATCGGCAATGGCGGAGGCTCCGGCTCCCTCGGCGGTTTTCCAATTCAACAAGTTCTCTGACCACTCAACCGTGAGCCTAACCGAATCCGCGCCTGCCCGGCGGGTGTAGCTGTATAGCATTGTTCCGTCTCCGGTGGGGACTATTTGAGGCGAACCGACAAGGGCGTAGGCGATTGGATCCTTGCCGCCGAACGGGATCGCGTCGGAGGTGCCAGGATTGCCGTTGTTGTATGCGCTGCTGCGCCAGTTGGTGGCAATGTTTGGGTTCAGGCGTGTCCAGGGTTTGATCAATACGAGGCTCGGTCCATCGCCATCCGGGGCAGTTGGCCAAGGCGCAGTATCATCGTAGGCGAACTCCGTCACCGTCGAACTGTTCGCGTCCTCGATCTTGATCGTCTCGCCGCCGTTGCTTAGCGCGGTGTCGTTTTCGAACTGGGATTGCGCGACGACGACCCGCGCGCCAGGCACGAGCCTCGTCCCGGGCGCGAAGCTGAACTCGATCCCGCGGGTAAATCGCACGCCGCCTAGGTCGAGCGTCACGGAATCGCTCGTGTTCATAACCTCGATAAACTCCTTACCGTCGCCTTCGTCTGACGGGTGGTACATGATTTCACTGACGATGAGGAACTGTTGTGTGTCGCTCAAGTTTGTGGGTGTGGTTGTTGTCGCCACTGGGCGTCTGTTCGCATCGAACAGCGTCAGTATTTCACCGGTGTTGGCGAGGTGGCCTGAGTAATTCCCGATCACGAGTCGTGACTCGCCGCCGGTTGGCGAGCTGGCACGGCTCCGAAACACTGCAACATCCGGGGTGAGGAAAAATTTACCGCGTACCGGGTCGGTATCACCCGCGGGAATGACGGCGCCGGGAGGGAAGGTNAAATCAATCCCGCCCTCGACCCTCCATCCGCTTAGGTCGACGGCGTAGTTGTTGGCATTGACGATCTCGATGAACTCTTCGTCCTGGTTTCCGGAAGCTGGATTGTATTCGATTGATCCGAAATTCACGACGGGATCCTCGGGCTCGGAGTCGGGGATAAGTCCGCTTCCGGTCGAGCTGTAGGTTTCGAACAGCTGAACGCGCCGGATTGGTAAAGAGTTATTGAGGATGCCTGACAGGGTCGAACTGAAGCTGGTGATGCCCTTGCCGGACCAGAGGACCTGGTCTCGCGCGGCGTCGGCGGAAATCTGTGCAGCGAAACCGTTGAGAAGGTTTTCAAAGTAGCCGCCGCTGCTCGCGCGGTCGAGTAGTTGAGGAATGATAAGCATATCGCTGCTGTTGGCCGATTGATTGACCGCATGGACGGCGAGCATGTTGACCCCGGCGACCAGCACCTCGCCTGGCAGGGTGAATTCCTCGAAGTTCACTGCCAACGAATCCGGATGGTTGCTCGCCGTCGAATCGAACCGCGCCGCGCCGTTGATATTGGCCCGCATGACCTCGGTTCCGTTCAGGTAGGCGACGAAGCCGTCATCGTACTTCATTTGCAGGATCAGGTTGGCGATTGCGCTGGGGTCGTCGACGTTAAAATTCATCCGCGTGTAGATCGATCTAGCGTTCCTAGCGATCTCGCTCGGTTTTATTCGAGTCGAAATGAGATCGGCGTAGTCACTTGCAGAATTTTCATAGCCGAAGCCAAAGCCGCCTCGCGCCCAACCCGCCGCCCCCGGGTCGAAGCCCGGCTTGAACCAGCTCGCGTCAAGTGAGTTGTCTCTTGGGACGTGGTAGAACGCGCTGGTCGCCCCAGCTTCACCCGAGACGATGACGGTCGAGGCTCGTTCTTTCGGGATCGCGAGGTAGCGGTCGGCCAGCGTCCGCACCCTGCGCATATACATCTCGCGGGTGATCGGGTTGTCGAGAATGGCACTGTGCAGGTGGTTCTGCCACTCCGGGTTGGGCGCGTTGTTGCGAAGTTCCTGGGTGTGCTTCGCGTCGCCGTAGAGCGGGCTGGTCCAGTTCTCATGCGTCCGGTTATGCAGGGCCGAGTCACCATCCCACGGCAGGCGGAACCACTCCTGCCGGTGAGGGTCACGGTAGAGATAATAATTTTTCGTCANCTGGTCATGGTTACTCGGCACCGCCATCGCTGCCATCANGTTGATGTAGTTCGGCAAATTCACCTCGTCGGCGACGTAGGTAAAGCGATGAGGGTTGGCAATGTTGATGTTTGCCGTGAAGTCGATGAGGTCGGTGTAGGGTTCATCTTTACGCAATAACTTGCGGTAGAGGCCAGTGTTGACCGTCGGCGAGAGCGTCGCCGGGACGTTGATAGCCTTGTAAAGCGCGCCGCTGGCGTCGAACCCGTGGCGGCCAAGGAATTCCTCATCGACCTGTTCGACGAACGAGAACAGTCCCATGTCCGTGCCATTGCGTTTGATCCAAATATACATCGTCTCCGGCGCAGGCGAGCCGGCCTGGTTAAGAAAGGCGAAGATCGCATTCTCCCGCAGGTAGCCATCACGGAAATGCGAGTTGACGTTGAATTCCTCAACGGCCGGCGCGCCTTCTTTCCAGGAAAAGTGCCCGCCGCGGTAAAAGTCGAACTTGTATTTGTGCTTCGGCAAGTTGGCGGTGCTCTGCCCCCGGATGCGGCAGAAGATGTTGTCGTAGAAGCGGCCTTTGAAAAACAAACTCGCACGTGTTCCGACGCGTCGGTCGGCGTTGGCGGTATCTGCTGTGAACCAGTGCAGCACCGGCTGGTTAGCGTTAATGTTAGGGTCAGTGACGACCGTGCCGAGGTATTCCGCCGACTCGGTCTCGTTCGGGAACGGTGGCTCGCGAGTCATCTCGCCGCCGGAGGTGCCCGCAGTGACATACCAGCGCACCATGTCGCCGGCAGAGTAGGCCGATGCGGGGATCGTCGCGGAGTAGATCCCGACGCCGGTGTCGGACATCACAAGCGTCTGTTCGGATCCGAATCCGATGCGGTATGTCAACTTCACGGCATTTACTGCGCCCGCCCGCTGCGTGACCGTTGCATTGATCGTCAGCGGGTCCTGTTCAGCGAGTTGGGGCGGGTTCTCTGTGACGTTCGTGACCGCCGGTGCGATTTCCATCAAGGCGGGTCCGTTGGCGGCGCCGGGCGTCGGGTTGAGGAAGGCGGGCGCCCTGCCGCCGGACGGTATCCCATAAGAGACACCGTTGAATTGCACTGGATATGTCGGCGCGAACTCGCTGACGACCTCGTTATCGGGATTGATCAGCGCAAGGTATTCGCCAGCGCTGGCGAGCCGAAAACTCGCATCGAGTGCGCCATTTTTTCCCGATGCAAAAACAATCATGTATTCGCCAGCGTGAACATTCCGTGACGGGAACTCCCACCTGTTCGGGCGCAGCGGATCGTCGGTGAGCGACCATCCTCCAAGCTCGATTGCAAACGGGTTTGGGTTATGAATTTCGATCCAGTCTGCGTGGTCGCCATCGGCATCAATGATTCCGTTTTTGTTATCGGCAACGAACTCGTTCAGCACAAGAGGCATTGCCTCGACATCGACGCCAACAGTGATCTGCGCCGTCGCGTTGGGAGTGGAATCACCAACTACTGTCAGCGTGTAGGTGGTTGTCTCGGTAGGCGACGCGACGACATTGCCGGTCATGTTGACCACCGTGCCAACGCCGGGAGTGATCGACACAAAATCCGCACGCAAGACTTCCCAAGATAGAGTGACGATCTGCCCGGAGTTGATCAATGGGGGACTCGCGGAAAAATTGATCACCACTGGTGCGCCGCGAGGAACGCCATTGTTCATGACGTCTCGAATTTCTTTTAGCGTGAGCACATTATCCCACAATGCAACGTCATCAATGAAGCCGTCAAAGTAATAAGATCCGCCGTAGTCCGACCCGGAACCGATGTTGAGCGGAGTCCTGTCATTTGGAAATACCGCTTCATTCTGCTTAACTTTAAATTTCCCATCGACGTAGAGTTTCTTCGTTTCGGTCGTACTATCGTAAGAGATGGCGATGTGCTGCCACTCGCCCACTTTGACTTTCGGGCCATCTAGGGTTTGCCAGTTGCCGTTCTTGGTGCCGTTGCCACTCCAAAATGTCCAAACACCTGACGGCTCGCTGTCGTAAATTAGATACCCTTGGCTGTCAGGGTTCAGGTCGTGTCGGCTGGTGACCGGCGAGTTCCATGCCCCTGCTCCACCATTTGACTTGGCCCATAATGCCAGCGTGAAACTCTGTGGGTTCAGCTCTGTGGAATGCGGCACGGTGATAGTCGACGACAAACCATTGAACTCTGCTGCAGTTCCGGTGTGGACGACCGCGCCCTTGGCTCCGAAGGCAACACCGCCGCTGACCGCGCCGTCGTGGTTGCCGACGATGTCATTGGCATCACCATCGAGCGGCCAGTGCGAAACGAGATCAGCACGAGCCATCCCGAGGTAGGAGAAGAGTGCTACACAGAGTAGCATGGCTTTTTTGAACTTCATCAACATGTGAGAGAAGAAGGAAGCATCTGTTTTCATCTAAGATCTCGCAAAGAGCTTATGCTGGCGCTGAAGCTGTCCTCCATAAATCCTTCTGGCGTCGCGCTTCACGCTGGCGCCAGCCAGCAGAACCTGCATTGTGGTAGTAGTCCGGCTAAAACCGAGAAAAATTTATTCAGAAATGCAGTTTGTGCCGTAAAAATTAGTTTTGTAGAGAGAACGCCTGTTCTACATCTGCAGCTAACGAGAAATAATCTGATGGGAAAACGTAACTTTCAAGATCATTGGGTTGTACGTAATAACCTTATTGTTTAGATGCCGATTTGCGAGTAATAAAAATGAAACGGATGAGCACCAAACCATTAGTGGTATTTATGTTTTTGGCTACAACTACCGTAGTTTGCACAGGAGCAGAACCAACTAAAAGCAACCTAATTGAAGGTGAATTGACCCCGGTTGTCATCACAGGTTCAAACATTCCGACTGAACAGTGGGAAATTAAGACATCTGCCGGGAAGATTCCCGAAGGCTGGGAGCCATTTGGCTGTGATTACAACGATAAACAAGATCCGTTCCTCCTCCGGCGTAAGACAGACAACTGGAATGATAAGCAACAGTGGGAAATTAAGACATCCTCTGGAAAGATTCCTGTGGGTTGGGAGCCATTTGGCTATGATAGTAACGATAAACAAGATCCGTTTCTCCTCCGTCGTTGCACGTCTGATAAGTGGGATTATGAAGCCTACCTCAAAGAAAATCCGGGTATCGCCAAGGCATCAAAGAATGAGAAAATTCCCAAAGAAAAGTTGATTAATGGCGTGAAGTTGCGTGCTGAAGAGAAGGCTCCAACGGAAGAAGGGCAAAAGTGGGAAGTTAAAACTTCTACGGGAAAATATAAAGGGTTTTTTGGGTTCGGAAACCTTGAGTTTGGGGCTGGCTGGGAACCATTTGCTTTTGATAGCAATGATGAATTTGATCCGTTCCTCTTTCGGCGCAAGACAAACAACTGGGATAACAAGCAAAAGTGGGAAATAAAGACATCTTCTGGAAGAAGGATTCCTGCAGGCTGGGAGCCATTTGCTTATGACAGCAACGATAAATTTGATCCGTTCCTCCTGCGCCGTCGTATCAAATAAAAAAGGTTGAGGTGATTTCTGACCCCGGCCCTTCGAGTTCAGAAGACCTCTGCGCAAACGCGGCGGCAAGACGGGTGAAGAATCAAAAACTGAAGGGAAGTGAAACTCCTCCTAATCACAACAATCTCTTCGCTGCTGTTGGTTGGGTGTAAGACGATAGGGTCTACACAAATTGCTGTTTTAGGGCAACGTGTTCAATCGAATTTAGACCTCAATGGCCGGCAGCACGATCACACATCCTTGGATGATTTCAACCTGAGTTTGTTGCCTTATAAATCCAAGCTCACAATCGAGAGATTAACCCGACGAAAATTAACCGGTAGACATAGAAGTGCTTTTAAGAATATTCATCAACGTAGCAGGGAATTCGCCATAATCGAAATTTTAGAGCTTTTGCCGGTGAAAGACCGAGCACATTTTCTGCGAATTTATGATAGCGGTTCTGATAAAAATACAATCAGCCGACTTCTTGCTTCGGAGTTTAAGCATGTAGGTCCTAGAAGAAAGGCAACAGCACTGATTAGAGAAGCACGTGCTACTCCGATAGAAGGTGAGAGACTTATTATCAGCGATTTTGACAACACTCTCAAACCGACTAGGGACCCAATGGTTAGTGGCGATGTCTATCCGGGAACCGTCAAATTGTTACAGGCACTCGATCAGAAATACCAGGGAGATGTTCATATAGTCACAGCTCGACCCGTTTTGGGCCGTGGACCGCTTAAATCGACTAAGATTATTTATAACAGTGTTTCCACTGGCAATCTTGCCGGTGCATTTGGCTACTTAGTGGGTTTGTATAATCCTATCGAAGAACGCAAGGTAGAAAATATTCGTAAGCTTTTGAATCGAAATCCGGATGCCAAGGTTATTCTCATTGGTGATGATGGGGAAGCTGACGCGAGCGTCTACCTGAGGATTATCAGAGAATATCCTGATAGAGTGGAAGCAGCACTCATTCATAAAGTTCTTGGTAAACAGCTCCCAGAAGCATTTTCTTCGAGTCCAAAAGTGATAATTTATGAAAACTTTGCAGAAGCGGCCTCACAACTTCACGCAAAAGGCATTATCACTAGCTTCCAAGTGGAAAAAATTGCTCAAGAATTTTAAGACTTTTCTTAGTAGCTGGTATCTGTTTGGTTCCAGCCCGAATACTAAAAGCTCGAAGGCAAACTAAACGGTGCGTTGATCAAGGTAGGAATGATTGACCTAGCCAAGCGAACGGAGAGACTGACAGCAGTTTTGAAGACAAATTTCAGATGGATTTTAATGGCCGCGTTTGTTTGGCCGTTTAGCCAAGTGTTGGCAGAAGAACGAGTTCAGGGCCGACGTTCGCTCGTGCTGGAGAATGACAAGGCGCGCCTGGTATTGGATATTGCCGGCGGTTCGATTCCCGAGTTTCGCTTTAATGACTCCGAACTTAACCCGCTCAACTGGGGCCGCCGCAACCCGGGTGATCAGCCCGGCTCGATGGGCCACTTTCTCTGTTGCGACCGTTGGGGCCCTCCATCTGATGCCGAAGGAAAAAACGGCATGCCCTATCACGGCGAATCCGCAAAAGTTGTTTGGAGGGTGTTGCAGGATACCGAGACAACAGCTGCTGGCATTCACGCCCGTATGGCAGCGGATTTGCCGCTGGCAGGGATGACAGTTGATCGCTCCGTCACTTTGGCCGCATCCTCGCCGTTTTTTGTTGTCAGCGAGACAATCACGAATAACAACAAGCTCGGTCGCATTTTCAATATTGTACAACATCCGACTATTGGCCCGCCGTTCCTCGANGAGAATTGCGTAGTCGATTCCAACGGCCGCCGTGGGTTTGCNCAGGGCGGCTTGATGCCGAATCCGGAGCAGCCGGAGTTTCTTTGGCCAAGTGCGATTACAAAGGATGGCAAAAAGGTTTTAATGCGCCGAATGACCGATAGTGAAGAACCAAGCGTCACCTCGTTCGTGATCGACGAAGACCTAGGCTGGGCGGTCGCCAGCAACGGAAAAAGGGGATTGCTGTTCGGTTACGTCTGGAAGCGGAGTGACTATCCGTGGTTCAATCATTGGTGGAAGTTAAAGGATGGTAAACCGCATGCGCGCGGGTTGGAGTTTGGCTCCACTGGATTGCATCAGCCATTTCCTGTGTTGGTAAAGAAGAGGGAAATTTTCGGTCAACAATTGTTCGAACATCTCGATGCGGGCAAGAATACCACCAAGAGCTATGCCTGTTTTTTAGCGAAGATACCGGACGACTTTGCGGGTGTTAGCAAGGTGGTTATCGACGGCGAGTTGCTGTTGATTACCGAGCGAGTGCGGAATCGACCTCGTACGATTAAAATTGCCACCGGTGGTTTGATTCGGTAGAGCCCGCTTAGACGTAAGAACAAATGAAAAACTCAAAGGCATTACTCTCTGTAACCTCTATTTTCGCATTATTTGTCGCAACTTTTGATGCGGCAGAGTCTCGCCCTAACATTCTTTTCTGCATCTCCGACGATCAGTCTTATGCGCATGCGGGAGCTAACGGGGATCCNGTNGTGAAGACNCCAGGATTTGATCGTGTCGCACGCGAGGGGTTACGATTTATTCATGCGTTTTGTGATGCCCCGACTTGTGGTCCTTCGCGGAGTGCCATTCTTACGGGACAACCGATTTGGCGATTGGAAGAGGCCGGCAACATTCATAGTACTTTGCCGGCGAAGTTTGCTACCTACACCGAGCTGCTTGAGGAAGTTGGTTACGCGATCGGTTTCACCGGTAAAGGCTGGAGCCCGGGGCGACTTGAGGCGGGTGGCCGAACGACCAATCCGGCTGGTCCTCAGTTCGAAGGTAAGGAATTGAAGCCCCCTTTCAAGGGCATAACAAAAAAAGACTATGCGGGAAACTTCGACGACTTTTTCGCGCAAGTGCCTAAAGATAAACCATTCTGTTTCTGGCTGGGGACGCACGAACCGCACAGACGTTTCGAGAATGGTGCGGGGCGACGAACCGGAAAAGATCCGGACAAGGTCGTAGTGCCGCCGATCTTTCCCGATCATCCGATTGTGAGAAGTGACATCCTCGATTACTATGTGGAGATTGAGCATTTCGATCGGATGGTTGCCCGAGCGATCAAAACCCTGGAAAGAGCCGGCCAGCTTGACAACACCATTGTGGTAATCACCAGCGATCACGGCATGCCGTTTCCGCGAGCTAAGGCTAGTCTATACGATGATGGTTCGCGTGTGCCGTTGGCAATTCGTTGGCCAAAGGGTATTCGGAATTCGGGTCGCGTTGTGAACTCGTTCGTGAATCTCAGCGATCTTGCCTCGACTTTTCTGGAAGCGGCTGGCTTGCAACCTCCACAAATGATGACCGCTGTTAGCTTGATGGATGTGTTTGCCAATAAACCGAAGGCAGCTCGCGCAAGTGCTTACATTGCAATGGAGCGCCACGATGGTTGTCGCAAAGGGGGTAAGGGATTTCCGTGCCGGGCGATTAGGACGAAAGATTTTTTGTACATTAAAAACTATGAGCCCAATCGCTGGCCTGCGGGTAATCCGGACCGTGAGTTCTGCGCCCGTTACATCCCGTTTGGCGAAGTCGACTCCTCGCCGACCAAGACATTGATTATGGACAACAAAGACAGGCCAGGCTTCAAGCGCTTTTATGATTTGGCTTTTGCCAAGCGGCCCGCCGAAGAACTCTATTTACTCAAGAGCGATCCCGGTCAACTCGTCAACTTGGCGGGAAATCCCGAGTTTGCCGATATGCAGAAGAAGCTGCGATCGCAGCTGCAGAAATATTTAATTAAAACAAAGGATCCTCGTGCGCTTGGTCTGGATGCGCCTTGGGACTTTTATCCGTACTACGGCTCACGCCGAAATAAAAACTGGGCGGTCGATCTGAAGCCCCCTTCGAAAAACTAGTCTTTTCACCGGCCCCTGAAACACCTACTTGTCACAACAATTTCTGTGGGGACAAATATAGCCATCGCAATTACATAGTGATCATCAATTGGCGATTCTGAGCGAGACGCATGACCAAGCGCTGATCTCGGCTTATTTTGTTTTTGTAAAAGACCAGCGAATCAATTCCTGACGATCCTTGATCAGGATTGCGCCTTTAAGAAGGACTGGCGCAGACCAAGTTGAGCGATCAGCCACCTTGTATTCCGCGACCTTTTTCGACTCGGCTCCCCTCGCCTCGATGATTTGCAGTTGGCCATGGTCGAGCAGGGCAACGACATGCCCGGGGATAGAGAGAAACGCCACGTTTTGACCCACACGACTAGGGCCCTGCCAAATGATGTTGCCGGACTCGGTGTCGATACAGAAAAGCCGGCCCAAGCTTTGATGGGTCATGCCGTAAAGCTGCCCGTTGTTGATGACAGCTGTGCTCATGTCGAGAGAGGCGCGTTTTTGGTGCCATTTCTCGGTGACAACCCATTTGCCTTCTTTAATATGTGGATGAAGGCTTCGCGTGCCGCGGTTTTCACCGCCCACCAAAACGTGCCCATTGTGGATCGTAGGAGTCGGCATGTTTTGATTCGATCCCCGGTGAGGCAGGTGGTACTTCCAGAGGAGTTGGCCGGACTCGATTTCAACTCCAAGCAGGTCCTCGTGGTTCCATTCGACGATTTGTCGTACGCCTCCAAACTCGGCGAATAGTGGCGAAGCGTAGGCGGCTCCGTCCTTACCGTGCCGCCAGATTTCTTTTCCCGTTCCTGCATCGAGTGCTGCAAGGAAACCCTTCTCGTCATCGCCAAAGTGAACATAGAGTCGATCATTAATTACGAGGGGCGAGGTAGCCACACCCCAATATGGATGAGGGCGTTTGCAAAACTCCGAGCGATGATCGACTGTCCAAAGTCGAGTCCCAGACTTGGCGTCCCAAGCGGAAAGAATACCGGTTATCCCCATGGTGAACAAACGACTATTCGCGAGAGTGGG
>JAKUOU010000090.1 GCA_022451065.1 Pedosphaera sp.
CCGAGCCAGGTGAAGGGGCGCTTGAGGCGGATCGACTCTGCACCTCGACCCACCCGCACTGTGAGTTGTCGTTTACCGTCCGGAGGGGCGAAATCGTCGGGATTGCCGGCTTGGTAGGTGCGGGGCGTACTGAGTTGTTGCAGACAATATTCGGCGTGACACCCACCGTGGGGGGTATTCTGAAACTGGAAGGCAAGGAACTCAGCCTGCAAAAATCGGTCGAGGCCATTGATGCCGGCATTGCCTTGGCACCGGAAGACCGCAAGCAACACGGGCTCATCCTCCAAATGTCTGTCCGTGAAAATGCGAATTTGCCACGGTTACGGGTGGATCAAAAGTTTGGTGCCATCAATTTCAAATCAGAGATGGATGTGGCCCACGAGACGGTCAAAAAGATGGATGTCAAAACCCCGCATGTGGAGCAGGTCATGCAGTATCTTTCGGGAGGCAATCAACAGAAAGTCGTACTGGGAAAATGGTTGGCGATGAACCCGCGCTTGCTGCTTTTGGATGAGCCGACCCGCGGAATTGACGTGGGATCAAAACAGGAAATTTACAAATTGATGGAACAACTCGCTGCCAGCGGGGTCGCGATCCTGTTCGTCTCCAGCGAGATGGAGGAGGTGTTGGGTATGGCCGACCGGGCCTTGGTGATGCACGAGGGTGCTATCACCGGCGAGCTCGGCCGGGAGCAACTGAGCGAGGAGGCTGTCATGCAGTTGGCCACCGGATCGCAACGCGCCGCTTGAAATGAAAAAAAATACGCTCGGAATCTTTGGGCTGTTTGTTGTCATTTTTCTGGCCACGGCAATACTCAACCCGGATTTTGTCAGCGGCTACAACCTTCAAAACATCACCAAGTGGTCGAGTCTATTTGCCGTCATTAGCATTGGTGTTGCGTTCGTAATCATTACCGGTGGAATCGATTTGTCGATCGGTTCCGTGGTTGGCCTTGTGGCTGTGGTGATGTCCTACATGCTCACCATCGAGGGTTTCAGCCCAAGCCTGACGGTTTTTTCGATGCTTTGCATGTCCGCATTCATCGGCCTGATTCATGGCCTGCTCATCACCAAGGCGAGAATCCAGCCATTCGTGGTGACCCTCTGTGGCCTTTTGATTTACCGCAGCCTTGCCCGGTGGTTGACCGACAACCAATCGCTTGGCCCCATTCCAAGGGACGATCAGGCTGGGTTCGTGAACAAGGAATTCATCGAAGGGTTGGCCGCCATCTTCAAGGGCAAGATTCCCATCACTGAAACCTTTAATCTTCCCACGCCCTTCATTTTCTTGGCTGTGATCGGGGTGATAGCTGCGATTTTTCTCAACCGCACAATCTGGGGTCGCTACTTGCTGGCGCTTGGCAATAACGAGGACGCAGCGCGTTACAGTGGGATCAACACCGATGCCGTGAAGGTGATCGCCTACATCATTTGTTCTTTGCTTGCGGGCATTGGCGGCATGCTGTTTGCCTTTGAGCTCAACTCCGTTCAACCGGCGCAAACAGGTGAGTTTTTTGAACTGTACGCGATCGCTGCCGCGGTGTTGGGGGGGTGCAGCCTGCGGGGTGGTGAGGGGGGCATCCTCGGCGTAATCATAGCGGCGTCAGTTATTCGCTTGATTTATAATTCCATTAACATGCTTGGCATCTCTTCTCATTTAGAGTTTGCCATCCTGGGTGTGGTCATCCTATGTGGCGTCATTGCCGATGAAAGCATAAAGAGTGTGATGGCCAAGCGCCGTACTGCCCAAGCAAACGCCGCCAAGAAATAGACTGCAGTCGAACGAAAAGGATCGACGATCCTTTTTGTCGCTTGGCTAATTGCAAGACTTTATCGCTTTGGTGGATTTTCGTGGGCGCGCTTGTGGATTTTTTTGTGCAGGGTCAGGAGGCGGTGCAACTCGATAATCGGTGTCTTGTGGTCGTCCACGCGCAGGTCGATGAACCGGTCGTTGCCAGCGGCGTAACCGCCGTTTTTTCGTACCACCAGCAGGGCGGCGGATTGTCGGCCGCGGGAGTCGCCACCGGCGTCCTGCCCCGCCGTCAATGCATCAGCCAGCCAGTTGCACAGTCCGCCCATGCCCTTCTTTTGTGACTGCCCGAAGTTGGCGGCCATGGCGTCCACGACTTCCTTGCCGGTAAGAATATTTCCCTGCGCGCAGAAATTAGGCCTCTCGCTGTGGCCGGCCCATTGGTGACAGCCGCTCCCGGTGAACGACGTGCTGTTGCCTCTAGCATCGACGATGCCGAGTTGCCGTAAACGACGATCTTTGTCGGCCGAGGTGAGCGCCTTCACCGTCTCCCTGGCCGTCTGGCCCTTGGTCAAGCGCTCCAGTCCCTCAGGCCCGTAGCTGACGTTGGCGTACGATTGGGTCGCGATGGCACCGACTCCGGCCTTGGCCCACGGGACCACGCTGCCGACCGCGAAAAACTTGCTCTGCACCGCTACTCCAAGGTCGCCGGTTCGCGGGTCAAATCCCACGATCGAAAAGGTCGCCACCGGGTTGGCTTGAGTTGCCACTTGGCCAAGCGGCTTGGCCAAGCCGGCCGGTGTAACAGCCAAACTTGCCAATCCTTGGCCGGTCTGTTTGAGAAACGTACGTTGGGTGATCTGGTTCACGCAGTCGATGCTATCCTCGTCACCGAAATGGATCGATCCCAAATCCGCGCCTGCCCTAGCCGGTGGCTTGTGTTTCGAGGGTGCGCCTTCTATTTTCCCTACGCCGATGCCCATCAAGACGCTCAAGCAAAAAATGGCCGAGGGACAGGAGGTTCGCGTAATGTCAATCAGCGCCTTTCCTAGTCCGAAACTTATCGAAGTCGCCGGAAAGTTCGGCGATCTTGACGGCGTATGGATTGATCAGGAGCACTCCGGGCTGCCAAATCAGGAACTGGAGGTGCTTCTGTTGGCCTGCCGCGCTGCCGGGCTGGATGCCTTTGCGCGGGTGGCTCCGACTGATTACGCCACGGTGATGCGTCCGATGGAGGGCGGGGCGAGCGGCATTATGATGGCGCAGGTGCGCAGCGTCACCGAGGTCGAGCAGGCAGTTCGTTGGATGAAGTATCATCCGGTCGGCGAACGCGGCATGTTCCTCGGCAATCATGAGGCGGAGTTTGGCGCCAAGCCGGCGCCCGAACACGTGGCTGACAGCAACCGCGACCGCTGGACTCTGATCCAGATCGAGACCGCCGAGGCGGTGGAGTGCGTCGAGGGGATTGCCGCCGTCGATGGCGTTGATTGTTTGTTCGTCGGGCCAAGCGATCTTTCCAACAACCTTGGCAAGCCGGGTAACCCGATGGACCCGCATGTGCTGGGTGCCATCGAGCGTATCGCCGGCGCGGCCAAGGCCAACGGCAAACCGTGGGGCGTCCTCTCCAAGACCGAGGAGTTCGCGCTCAAGTGCCGTGAGCTTGGCAGTCAGTTGTTCAGCATCGCCGGTGATTTGGATTATATCAACCGCGGCATCTCCGCGACCAAGTCGACCTTCCCGACATTTTTCTCATGAGTGTTGAAGCAAAACTAACCGAACTGGGCATCGAGCTGCCGCCGCCTCCTCCGGCTGTGGCGGCGTACGAGCCGTGGATGCGTACCGGCAATCTTGTCTTCACCTCCGGCCAATTGCCGTGGCGGGATGGTGAGATGGCTTACTCCGGCCGATGCGGTGAGGAGATCACCGAGGATCAGGGCTACCAAGCGGCGCGACAATGCGCCATCAATGCCATTGCCCAGATCAAGGCGGCCGCCGGCGACCTCGACCGCGTGAAACGCATCGTGAAGGTGGACGGCTACGTGCACACCGCGCCCGGTTTTCGTGGCCACCCGCAGGTGCTCAACGGCGCGTCGGAGTTGTTTAACGCCGTCTTCGGCGAGCGCGGCCGCCACGCACGCCTGGCCATCGGCATCGACGAAATGCCGCTCAACGCCGCCGTGCAGATTTGTGTTACCGCCGAGATTGAGGATTACCCCATCTCCTGATCGATGAGCATCGCCCACTTCACCCTGGCCACGCGCGATGTCATCGCGTCGCGCGACTTTTTTGCCGGGACGCTTGGCTGGGAGCCGATCGAACGCCCCGGCAACATCGATGTCGATGCCGCCTGGTTGCGGATCACTGCCGGGCAGGAACTGCATCTGCTGCGCGTGCCGGACTTCGAGCCGTCCGGATTCGAGCGGGAGTTTGGCCGGCACTTCGCAGTGGAATTTCCCGGGGACGGTTTTGCTGGACTGAAGGAGCGCTTGGCCAAGCGCGGCGCGGAACTGATCGATCCGATCCGCGAGACGCCATTCGAGCGGTTCTTTTTCCGTGACCCCAACGGCTATGTTTTTGAAGTGGTCGATGCCAAGCGCACGCCTGAAGTTTAAGAGCCATGCCACTCTACGAATACACCTGCGGAAAATGCCGAAAAACGAGCGAGCACCTGGTTCGTTCCAGCAGTGAAACCCGACTACCGGATTGTCCGCACTGCGGCTCGCGCCGGATGAAAAAGGAGCTATCTGTTTTCGCTGCTGCGGGCGGCGAACCCGATCCCGCGCCTCCCAGTTGCTCTGGCAATCCCGGCAACTGCGGCCGCTGCGAGTAGATTTCAAACCCGTACGACTGGATTGTGCAGGCAACCGATCCCGGAGATTTCGATGCGGATGGTGTCGCCTTCCTCCAACGTGAAGTCGTCATCCGGCACGATGCCGGTGCCGGTGAGCAGCGCGCAGCCGAATGGGAACACCTGCGACTGAAACATGAAGTCCCGCAATCCGCCGAAGGAGCGCTTGATCTGGTTCACGCTGACGGCTCCCTCGAAGACAGTTTCGCCGTTGCGCCCGATCTGCATACTGATGTCCCACTCGCGCGCCTCCGCCTCGGTCGCGCCGACGCGCACCCACGGGCCGACGGCGCAGGAGCGGTGGTACACCTTGGCCTGCGGCAGGTAGAGCAGGTTTTCGCCCTCGATATCACGCGAACTCATGTCGTTGCCGACGGCGTAGCCGGCGATGTTACCGCTCGAGTTCATCATCAGTACTAGTTCCGGCTCCGGCACGCTCCATTGGGCGTCGGTGCGGATGCCCACCGGCTCACCGCAGGCCACTACTTTTTTTGGGAACGACTTGAAGAACAGTTCCGGCCGCGGCGCATCGTAAACTCGGTCATAGGCGGTGGCGCTGAAATCGGACTCCTCCATCCGGGCGTCCTTGCTTCGCAGGTACGTGACGCCGGCTGCCCAGACTTCCTGCACCTCAATCGGGCTAAGCAGCGTCACGTCAGAAAGTGGGATCTCAGTTAGTTCGCCCAAGCCGGCCAAGCGCTTGGCCGCGTCGCCGCTCTCGAGCAGCGCGGTGATCGACTCGATGCCGGACGATGACAAATCGATCAGGGCGTCATCGCCCTTGGCCAAGCCGATACAGACCCGGTTGTCCTTGGTCAGATAGCGGCAGATTCTCACGCGGCGGATGGTGTGCGTTTGGCCAAGCGGGGTCAATCCCAGCCCTTTTTCCAAGCCCTCAATTGCCATCGCCGCCCGGTGGGTTCGAAGAACAAGGCGGTCAATGTCAGGCCCATGGCGGCGATGAAAAACAGGACCGCGTTGGGCGTGCGTCCGCCCCAAGCCTCCCATGGCCATGGGAAGCCAAAGAAGGCATAGTTCAACCCAAAATAAATCCAGGTACAAAACAGGAGCGTGCTGCGGATGAAGGCAGGGTGTTCGCCGGCTGGTTTTGCCTTTCGCGCAAACCAGACTGCGAGGGTCACGGCCAGCAGCATCGGCAGGATAAGGTAGGCTAGCCAACTCACACTGGGGTTGGTCGGGTCTGCCAGCGCGCGCAGTGTCTTGCCGGCGATGGGTAACAGGGTGATGGGCAGCAGTTGCAGGTAGGGCCACCAGCGCCCGCGAACGCAGGCCACCAGCGGGATGAGCCCCATCATCAGGCCAAGATCGTATACGAAGTCGATCCATTGGAAGCTGCTGAACTCGACCAATGTCAGGAGGGATACGTGCAGTGCCAGCAACAGTCCGATCAGCCAGTTGGGCAGGGGACTAACATCCGGTTCCGATGAGACGGCGACGCGCCGGCGGTTCAACCACAGGCCAAGGCCCAGCACCGCGCCCATCACCATGCCAAAAGTGGTCTCCATGATGTTCCACCAGTTGAAATACCTAGTGACACCACCAACGAAACTTTCACGGAAAAAATCCGGGTTCCATGCATTGGTGGCCTGCAGCGTTTGGCCAAGCGGAAAACCCAGCGCACCGCCGAGCATTCCCCACAGTGCTAGGTTGCGGGCGAGCCCATCGCGCTTGGCCAATGTCGCGTACAGAATGCCGGTGAGTAGTGCGAACCATAGGCCACCCCAGATTTCAGGGCGATGTTTTAACTCAACTCCAGGTTCCCATTTCCAATGGTCTGAAAAATAAGTTGGAAAGCCCAGTAGTTGTGGCAGCCGTTTGTTTTCCGGATCGTGCGGTGAGTTGAACAGCCACCATCCCACCACGACGGCAGTCAGCATACCCAAGACCAGCAGAAACATCTCGAACGGCCGATAGCGTTTGCCGCCCAATCCAACTCCGAGAAAGAAACCGGCAAAGCCGATCCACACACCGCCCTTGATGGCGAGGCCGAGCATTCCCCATCGAAGAGACGCCCAGTTGCCGATCAATGGCCCGTCATGAGTCAGGCCGATCGTTTGCCCGTAGGTTATCGATCCGCCAAAGCCCATGGCGATCGTGCCCAGTGCGGCCGCCCGGATAACATGGATTGACGAGTTGCCCGGGCAAAAGAGAAATACCAGCACGAGGCTCACCAGCACGCCGGCGATCATCGCGCCGGTCTCGTGTCCGTATTGCCCGCGAATGCCCCAGCCCATGCCGCCGGCCATCGCGGCTGTCATCATCACCAGCCAGAGCGGAGGGTTTGGTGTCTGTCGTTCGTTGGTCATAACTCGTTGATCGAACCGGCTATCGAGCCACGGACGATTTCGCCATCAGCGGCGTCCAGGTCAAACTTCAATTCAAACTGCATCGCCCGGGTCAAGCCGGGCAAACTCAACACGACTGTCTTGCCATCGGGCTGCAACTTTGTCGATGGGATAGCAACTTTGTCGCGCCCGTTTTTCTTTGGGTCGCGAATCGACCAATCCTTCGATCCGTACTGGCTGCTCCACAGATAGTTCCATTGCTCGAGGCTGTAGCTCTCCGGATCCTCCGCCAGTTTGCGGTCGAGCTTCACGTCGAAACACAGCTTCAGTTCGCCCGCTCGTGTCGCGTAACGGGTCGGCTGCCGAAGCGCGCCACCGACAAATCGCAGCCGCTGAAAACAGCCGTCGTGCACCGCTGCCGTCTGCCAACCGCGCAGGCCGCTCACATACAGATGGCCATCGTGTGGATTGAATCGGCCGCGCATCGCGCCCGAGAGGTAGCGCCCGGGTAGTCGCAGTACTGCCCCTTGTGTTCCCGGATGCGTCTCGTCCGGCAGGGCTAGCAGCGCGGTGCAACGACCGTACGACAGGTGGATCATCCGGCCACCAAGCGCATCCCAGTGCCCCTCCGGCACCCACACTTGCCCTCCGGCGGAGTTGTCGAGCACTCGCGGCACAAATGCAAACGGTGGATCGTATGCCCTCGGCTCTTCGGCGCGATGATGCATCGGCATGAAGCCGTAAAATCCGCCTTGGCGCATCACGTCCACCCGTGTCTCGGGCACCCAGCCGCCCTGCTGGTCGCCCACGGTGATTACGTCGCCAGGACCAATGCCCAGCCCGTTCGGGTTTCGGAAGCCGGTTGCGAACACGTCCAGCTTGCCACCGTCGGCGCTGATGCGGATGAGCGAGCCGCCATGCCGTGTGTTTTCGGAGCACTTGGTGAAATAAAAATTGCCCCTCGAGTCTGTCTCGAGGCTAGTTGCGAACGAATGCCCGCCGCCAGCCGAGAGCAGGTCGTTGTTGAAGCATTCGTAAAAGTCCGCTTCGTCGTCACCGTTGAGGTCGTGCAACCGTGTGATCTGATCGCGCCCGATGACGTAGGCATTACCGTCGAGCACCTTCAGGCCAAGCGGTTGAAACAGGCCGGTGGCAAAGCGGTGCCATGTGACTTTCCTGAGCGAGGTGTCGATGCCTTCAACTCGCCAGATATCGCCATGCACCGTCGCAACCAACGCGGAGCCATCAGGCAAAAAGTCATGACCGGCGGCAAATAGTAGGGCGTTCCACGGGTTGTCGAACGGCATTTTGATGGTGTCGATGGCGAATGAATCTTTTGGTTTTCCGATGACACCCTGTGTGGTCAGCGGCTGCCACAGGCCGGGGCCGCCCTTGGCCAGGCGCGACGGCGGTTCCATGGTGGCGTTCGCCTTGGCCAGTGCCACGACGGGCTCTGCTTGGCCAAGAGGCGCCTGCATGATGAGCACCTTGGCCAAGCGCTTGGCTGTGTCGGGCTTGATCGTCAGTAGCACGCGGTCGTTTTCCACCGTCAAGCCGGCGCTCTCTCCAAGCGCGATGATCCAGAGCGTGTCGTCGCCGGCGGGGAGGTGTGCCACATCCAAGCCGTCGGTTTTTTGCAACACCGCGGTCGCTCCGCGCTTGGCGGCGATCAGGCCGGTCAGCGGCGTGGCTACTTGGTCAAACTCGAGTGTGCGCGTGAGAAACAGCCGGCCATCGGCTTGGCCGGCCCACGGCGTTTCGAGTACTCCGGTTTCACCGACGGTGTAGCTGAGCACCACGCGGTTGCCGTGCCGGTAAAGGCCGCGGTACCTGGCCCAGTTGTGTGGGAGCGAACCGAGTTGGCGCGGGCGCGGATCTATCAGTTTGCCGGCGTGCGCCCAGCCCGGCGTCATGCCGTTGGCAAAGATCGTTCGGCCTTTTGGTTTTGTGCTCCCGGTTAGTCCGTATCGTCTCGAATCAAACTCGAGGAAACCGTTCGCCCACGCCGCGCTGTAGCCGAGCAGTTCGGTGTTAAAACAAACCGTCGAATGAAACGTGTCACCAACCTTGATGGCGATGCCCTTGAGCGTGCGCCCCTGAGGCGTGTTGATGGCAGCGCTCATAAACGGTCCGACGTCGACCTGGTTCCAGCGTCCGTCTGCCCAGTCTCCCTCGACCTGATCGGCCACGGCCTTCATCGCGGTTGTGGCCGGAGTGGTTTTACCCGCTTGGCCAAGTGCGTCCAGCGGGCAGTCAAGTAACAGTGCGGCGGCAAAAATTTTCCATCGGATGGAAAACGAGAATTGCACGGGCAGGATGCTGCCGAAGTGCGGCGGCATGTCAAGCGAGAGGAAAGCCGGGGCTTGCGTAGGAACGGCAACTTGCGCAACCTTCCAGCCCGTGAAGGAGTACCTGACTGATGCCTTGCCAATGCAGGCTGCCGAGTGGATGCCGAGGATCGGCTCTGCGCTACTGGTTCTGTTTGTCTTTTGGCTGCTGGCCGTCGTGGCGAGGAAGGTGGTTCGCAAAGCCGGCGCGGCCGCCGGGATCGACTCGAGTGTAATTAACCTGCTGGCGCGCTCCGCGCACATCGTGTTAATGGTGGTTGGACTGGCCACGTCGCTCGGCACACTGGGCATCGATGTTTCTGCGATCGTTGCCAGCCTTGGGCTTACTGGTTTTGCGGTGGGTTTTGCGCTGAAGGACTCGATCAGCAACCTGTTGTCCGGGGTGCTGATTCTGATCCACCAGCCGTTCAACGTGGGCGACTCAATCAAGGTCAAGACATTCGAGGGGTTGGTGACGGCAATTGACCTGCGCTACACTCGACTGGAGCGGGATGGAGAGAAAATCCTAGTACCCAATTCGTTGCTGTTCACCAACCCGATCAGCATTCTGCTTGGGCCGGCGGGGGAAAATTGAACAGCCGACCGCCGCTGCCTGTCACAATTGCGGGTATTGAGCCGCCCAATCTCGGGTTCAGCATTGAAAATCAACGTCAAAACTGCCGTTGTCCTGTCAGCATCTCTGCTGGCCGGGTTGGCTTGTGCCCCGGAGGGTTTCGCTGAAAAGGCGAGGTTTTACTCGTCGAAAGGCAGTTCCATGTTCAAGAGTCGCGCCAAGGACATCCGATCCGGAGTCGGGCGAAGCAGCCTTAACAGGGCCAAGTCGTTGAGTAGTGTCGGCACCGTCCTTTACCCCGTCGGTGCCCGGTCGATGGACCGGGTAACCTCCAAAAAATTACTCGAGTTGTTCGACCAAAAGAATAACTGGATGTTTCAGGATTTGAGTGGGGATGACAAAACCGGGGATGCCGGGGAGGAGTGGTCGAATGAAAATGACCTGCTCGGCGCTGAGGACAGTAGTCAGCAAAACCCCTTCTTCAAGTCCCGCGGAGTGGTTCAGGATTTCATTCGCTCGGACGGGCAGGAGAAACGGAACAGCAAAAAATCCCGACGGCGCGGTCAATCGAAGCGGCTGCCAGGCGAGGAAGATGAGGATGACCTGACTGGATCAGAGTTCGAGTTGAGTCCGGACGAGTTCAAGGAGGACAGCAAAAAAAAGGAAGCGTCGCTGTTTCTCGCCCGGTCGCCGTTTGCCGCCAAGACGGCGCTCGCTGACTTTTCGCCGTTTTCGCGCAAGAGCCCCAAGTCTACGGATCCGTTCAAGCCCTTGCGCAATCGGGTGGGTCAGGAGGGAGAGCGGCTTGGCGGACGTCCGGAGGCGGGCCAAGCGCTTGGCCAGGTGGGAGCCGTGGGCCACACCGGTTTTTTTCAGCAACAGGAGAAAAACGGAGGGAGCTTTGTCGGCAACAAAAATTTTTTCAACACCAGGCCGGGAGGCACAAGCAGGCGTGCGCTTGGCCTCGACCCGATGAGTTTTGGCAGTGGCCTGGCCCCGAAGCCGTCCACGCCGGTGATCGGGGTTGGAGTGGGCGGGATAACGGCCGGCTTCAAGCTGCCGTCTGGCCTGGTTGCACCAGCAACGGCGAACAATCCATTTTCATCGGCCTTCGCCGAGCCCCCAGCGGCTGCTCGACGGGAGCTGCCTTTGTTATTCCAGCCAAGGGATCGGGAGCAGCCGGCCATTCGCAGCGGGTTACTAAACCAAAAGCCGGGCACCAGCGCCAACAAGCCGCGGCGGGGTTTCTGAGCACCCACTTGACCCTCGGCCGTTAACTGTGGCCCACTCACCGGCCTTGAGTGACCATGCTGCCAGGCCAAAATTCCCCGAGGGCACTCAAAGACTGTTCTGGTTCTTCTTTTTCAACTTCCTGTCCTGCCAGATTATTATGGACAGCCCGATCTTTCTATACGCAGAGAGTCTCGGAGCCAGCGCCACCGTCATGGGTCTCATCGCGGGAATGACACCGTTGATGGTCATCTTTCAAATCCCCGCCGCCGCGCATGTCGGTCGCTGGGGTTACAAGTTTTTTATCGCCACCGGCTGGTCGCTGCGGTTGGTTTTTGTGTTTGGATTGGTGTTCGTTCCGTTGCTCGACGGTGTGATCAACCAGCAGAGCCAACTCGCCCTGGTGCTTGTGCTGTTGTTTGCCTTCAACGTGGTGCGCGGCATCGCCAGTTGTGCATGGTATCCGTGGATTCGCGGGCTAATCCCGGAGAACATCCGAGGCCGGTACCTGACCTATGAGGGCGCCTTTGTCAATACGGGCAGCCTTGTGGCGTTCCTCTTGGTGGCGGCTTACCTTGGGCAGGCGCCGACGAGCGGCCAGTTTAGTGTCCTGTTTGGATTCAGCTGCCTCTCGGGGGTCTGCAGCATCTATTTCATTCTCCGCGTGCCGGCCGTTGCGCCGCCTAGTGAGGAGGTTGGCAAAAAGCAGGAGGCTCCGTGGGCTGAGATTTTCGGCAACCGACCGTTTCGCAAGTTGCTCTGGGTGGAGTTGTTCATGGCGATCGCGCTGGGCGGGTTGGCTGCGTTCACGGTCAAGTACCTCAAGGCCGAGGCGGGCATGCAGGACAACCATATCATGCTTGCCTCTTCGGCTAAGTTCATCGGCGCGCTCGGGACGCTTTGGTTTTTGAAGTCTCGCCTTGATCGCATGGGTAGCCGGCCGGTCATTTTTTTCGGTTTGGCCATAGGCCTGGTTTGCGTGGCCGTGTTCGGGATGATTGCCGGTGGGGTGGTACCTCTCAATTTTTTCGCTGTCACCGGCCTGTACTTTAGCTTTGGCTTTGTGCTGGCAAGTGTGACCATGTCGATGACGCGACTGGCGATGGCGACTGTGCCGCGCCTGGGTA
>JAKUOU010000091.1 GCA_022451065.1 Pedosphaera sp.
GGGGCCGCTCTATGACACGATGCGAGGCTTGGGAAGGATGATGGATGATTGCGGGACAGGAACCCCCGTTCAACACTTGGCCAAGTCTGGAGGTTTCGCAAAAAAGACATTGGTTGTTCATGTCAACAGGCTCACTGACGGTGATGTTGAGTTGCTGGGTAGAGCGAACGCCGATGTCGTGCATTGCCCGCGGAGTCACGGTTGGTTCGGGCACGCCAGGTTCGATTACGAACGTTTGGCCAAGGCTGGACTTAATATTTGCCTGGGTACGGACAGCTTGGCCAGTGCCGGAGGGGATGGGGAAACCGTTGTGCTTGATATGTTTGCTGAAATGCAGGAGTTCAGCCGGAATCACCCGAATCTGATGTCCGAAGATATTCTCCAAATGGCGACGGCCAACGGAGCAGCGGCCATGAGGCTTGAGAATGAACTCGGCCAAATCAAGGACGGTTTCATGGCCAATATGACCATGATTCCATTCGACGGAACACTCTCTGAGGTGCCGGAGATGATTCTGCAACACCGAGGGCCTGTGGAAATGTTGATGATTGCTGGCAGGCGGGCGTTTTCGAAAGTCGGTTCAATTGTGGATTGACTACGAGTGAAAGGTTTAGGAATCCTCCCCCGCCTTTTGGCATTTTAAAAATGGCATTTATCCAAGTAAAACCGGCAGACTCCTGTAGGTACGATCTAATTTCAATGGGAGAAATAATGCTTCGGATGGATCCGGGGCATACCCGGATTCGAACCGCACGTAGGTTTGAAGCATGGGAGGGTGGTGGAGAGTACAATGTTGCCCGTGGTTTGAGGCGCTGTTTCGGGATGCGGACCGGAGTTGTTACCTCTTTAGCGGACAATGAGATCGGGCGCCTGATTGAAGATTTCATCTTGCAAGGGGGGGTGGATGTCACGCTGATAAATTGGATTCCATACGATGGCATTGGAAGGACAGTCCGAAATGGGTTGAATTTTACTGAACGCGGCTACGGCATTCGCGGGGCATTGGGTGTGCCAGACAGGGGGCTGTCTGCGGCGTCACAAATCAGGCCAGATGATTTTGACTGGGAAAGCATATTTGGAAAACAAGGGGTCAGGTGGTTTCACACCGGTGGTATTTTCGCGGCACTCTCAGAGTCCACTGCAGATACAGTGCTAAAGGCGGTTGAGGTGGCCAGAAAATATGGAACGATCGTTTCGTACGACCTTAATTACAGACCTTCTCTTTGGGGGAGTATTGGTGGGAAGAAGAAGGCGCAAGAAGTGAATCGTGAAATTGCAAAAAGTGTGGATGTTATGATTGGCAACGAGGAAGACTTTACCGCTTGCCTGGGTTTCGAAGTGGAAGGTTTGGATGAAGACATATCGTCAATTGATGTCGGAAAATTCAAATCAATGATCAACGCTGTTGTTTTGGAGTACCCGAATATCAAGGTCACCGCGACCACGCTCCGAACAGTAAAGACCGCAACGTTAAACGATTGGGGTGCCATTTGCTGGGCGGACGGCGAGTTTTTTGAAGCCGTTCATCGGCCTGATCTGGAAGTTTTTGACCGTGTTGGCGGCGGTGACAGTTTTGCTTCAGGCTTGGTTTATGGCCTGATAACAACCGGTGATCCTGCTGAGGCAGTCAACTATGGAGCCGCTCATGGCGCCTTGGCCATGACAACCCCCGGGGACACATCCATGGCCTCACTTTCTGAAGTTAAAAAACTAATGGAAGGTGGCGGTGCGAGGGTGGTCCGATAAACCAGTACCGAGAAATCGTTACGTAGTCGTTAAGGTGGGGGGGTAAAGGTTAGCTTGTCAGTCTCTCCATGCTTCCTCTCCAGATCAATCTAATCGAATCAAGGCGAACACGGGCTTGGTCGAGGCTATTTTTAAGGTTCATTTGCTCTTTTTTTAACAGGGACAATTCTTCCGACCTTATAGTTGCGTTTACCTTGGCTAGGCTTTCCAAGCGTTGGATTTCGCTTGAGAGCTTTTCGAGCATGATGTCAGTGGCGAACTGCTTCAAAACACTGGCTTGTTTCGATGCCAGTGATTCATTGGCTTGAGCCATGGGTTGAATCAATTTCTTAATTTCGGGGTAATCGGGGACAAGGTGACCGGGACCGTTTTTCAATGTATTGGGCAAATTGATAAATTTACCATTCTTTCCAAATTCAGGTTTGCCTCGATGATTGGTGACGACCCGGATCGGGGTGGGTGGTAGAAATCGATCCGCATTCAGTTTTGCTGGAGCAAGACATTCCAGCACAAATACAGACTCCATCAAGAGTGTTGGAGTTGTGTCAGATTTCCAGTGCGCAAAGATGGTGGTTCCCTCGTTCAATCCAAGAAATTGCTCAATGCATGCGAAGATGACGGGGTGATCTGAGGAAACATACATCAGGTCATCTCTTGAGATTGCCCTGACGCGGTCAAAAGTTAAAGCGGCCACTCCATCTCGGTTGCCAGGCAGGTTTACGGGCAATCGCTCGGCGTTGGTTATTCGGTAGGTTCGTGGGCCGATGTCATCTATGCCGAGACCCATGAAATCAAAAAGCCGAAGGGCAAGCTTCTCCAATTCTGTCGAGTTTTCAGCATCTTGAATCTCACGGATCAGCTCACTTGATATCGCACTCGAGTGGGAGTTTATCTCAAGCAAGCGGTCTGTTCCTTCCTGAAGTTTGGCGCTGAGCCTCTTGTGGCTTTCGTTTGTATCTTTAATCAACTGCGGTAAATTCAATGGTGTTCCTGTGAAGTGCTGGCACAGTCGGTCTTTAAATTCATTCAAAAGTGTTTCGCCGTCCGGAATGCTCTCCTCAAAAGCATTCAGTCCATGGTGCAACCATTTGGCTAAAACCTCTCGGTTGCTTGATTTAGTGAAGGGCACATGGATTTGGATGTTGTCCTTCTGTCCGATCCGATCCAGTCGCCCGATCCGCTGCTCAAGCAATTCCGGATTCAGTGGGAGGTCAAACAGCACCAGGTGGTGGCAAAACTGAAAATTTCTACCCTCACTACCAATTTCAGAGCAAATCAAAATTTCGGCACCATCCTCTTCGGCAAACCAAGCGGCATTTCTGTCCCGTTGAATGAGGGTTAGGTCTTCATGAAAAATGCCAATTTTGAGGTTGGCCCTTTTTCTGAGCGATGCCTCGATCGCGATCGCCTTGGCCTTGCTTCGACAGATTAGCAGGACTTTCTCTGCTTCATTCTTTTGTAGAAGTTTAGTCAACCACTCAATTCTTTTGTCATCGTCAAAATCGTGATTTGACTCTGTTTTGGAGAGTCCAATGTCGAATGCAAATTCGGCTTGGTCAATATCATTAGAGGGGGAGTTGTTTGTGGGAGGCAGTGGGTGGAGCTTGGCCAAGCGCTTGGGGAATCCGTGGGTTGTCTTTCGCGTGTTGCGAAACAGTACCCGCCCGGTTCCGTGCCTATCAGCGAGATCTCGGATTAGTTTGTCTCTTGTTTGTGTGGTTAATTTTTTGCCCTTGGTCAATTCTAATGTTGCCTTGCTTAAAAGGGATTCGGGGCATGGAAACTGTTGAAGTTCCTCGATCTTTAGCGACTCGTTATCGATGAGTTTTTTGCATAGGATTGCAACCGGCTTGTATTGATCTGTCTCGTCCTTGAATGCTGCAAAGTTGGAAAAGCGCGCAGGGTCTAGCAGGTGCAATCGCGCAAAGTGACTCTCGAGCCCCAACTGTTGTGGGGTGGCGCTTAGTAGTAGAAGGGAACCGGCGCGTTGGCCAAGCGCTTGGGTGAGTTGATATTTGGCGCTTGGCTTTTCAGGATTCCATTCAAGGTGATGTGCCTCGTCAACAATCAGCATATCCCACGGGGCTTGAACTGCCTGTTCCATTCGTTTCGTTGACTTGGACAGCCAGTCGATGTCGGCTATCAGGAGTTGGTCATCCTCAAAAGGATTGAAACCGGGCTGAGAGTTTTCGATGGCGCAACAGCGCTCCTCATCAAAAATACTGAACCAGAGATTAAAACGGCGAAGGAGCTCGATGAACCATTGGTTCACAAGCGAGTTTGGAAGTAGAATAAACACACGATTAACCCGACCGCACACAATCATTTGGTTGAGAATCAGGCACGCCTCGATGGTTTTGCCCAAACCAACCTCGTCAGCAAGTAGGACCCTGGGTAATTGTCGCCTCGATACCTCATGCGCTATGAATAATTGATGAGGGATCAACTCGATTTTACCTCCAAAAAGGCCACGAACAGGGGATTTGCGCCAATGAAACATCATATTCATGGCATTCAACCGGAGTTCGAAAAGATCGTTATCCGTGGTTTGGCCTTGCAGTAAACGCTCTACGGGACTGCGGTCCGTCATGCTGGCATGCAGTTCATGCTCAGGTAGGATGATGTTTTCCCCGTGATACGTCAGCAATCCATCAGACTCTGAAACGTTCGTGACGGTGTAGTCGATGCCTTCTTTGCTTCGAACAGTTGCGCCAGATTGAAAGGAAACCCGATAAAGAGGCGAGGATTCACGGGCGTAACGCCGTATTTCCTCACAGGCGGGAAAGGAAACTACAACAGATTGACTTTCGATCGACTCGATAATCCCCAAGCCAAGTTCAGGTTCCAGATTGCTGGCCCAGCGTTGGCCGGGAGCCGGAGAGGGGGCTGTGTTGTCTTGATTCACTTGAGGAAGCGCTTGGGCAAGCGCTTGGGTAGGTGGGTCAGGGGCCAGTGCCCGGCGGCCTCATTTCTGTGGCGATCAGTTTTCGGACTTCCGGCACGGGAAGACCTTTTGTCGAACTGATCCCCGCAGCGACTCCGGCCACATAGGCAGTGGAAAACGAGGTACCTGTTCCGAAATATGTCTGGTTGTTGAATACTGTCACCCCAGCCCCGGGGGCGGCCGCCTCGACGAAGTTGCCCGTGTTGGCATAGTTAGCCACGTCTCGGCCGCTGAGATTTAAAGCAGTCACCCCGACCACTTCCATTTGGGCTGCTGGATAAACCGGTAGGCCGGTCGGCTCGTTGCCGGCGGCAGCCAGAAATAACACTCCCTCCCTCGTGCCGGCTTGGATGACCGACTGCATCAGGGGATTCTGTTGATCCGAGCCAAGACTGAGGCTGATAATGTCTGCGCCTGCTTCAATAGCCGCCTGAACCCCTCGGGCCACTGCAAATGTTGATGTGTTCTCGGATTGTCCGTAAACATCGACGGGGAGAATTCTCACGGACGTTTCCTGCGTGTCTTCCAGTGAAGCGGACAGTCCACGAAGAATGGTCTCGGCCATTGATGTTCCATGGGTCAGCTGGTCCGGGCGATTAGCAGCTTCGCCAGCCATCGAGATTTCCGGCAGCAAAAAATCACCGACTCGAGACCCCTCTCGTTGGACGCTTGAATCGATTAGGCCAATCACAATGCCGTCCTTGTCTGCAGACGCTGGACGGAGATTAAGCGGCGGAGGCTTGAGGCCAACCGGGGAAAGCATGTCAGGGGGCGTTATGCCAAAGTTGTTGTCAACAGAAGCAACGCCTTTGTTTTGCTCGAGTAGAGTCTGGGCTTTTTCGGTTTGTTGCTCGTTTTCAAATCGAAGCCGGTAAATATCGAGGCCTTCGATTTCATCGACAATTTCTGCGCCGAGTTTTTTTGCGAGTTCCGCGATGTCGATACCCGAGTTTGGCTTGAGCGTGACGATCAGTTCGTTGGGTATTTTTGGGCTATCCACTTCTTTGTCGCCATCGGGCTGGCGCTTGGGCAAGCGCCTGGTTGGGATAATTCGAATCACAGCCCTTGTTGATGAGGTTTTGTAAACCAGCATTTTTGACGGGCTCCCCGGGGTTGGGATGATCGCAAAGTTGACTTCGCTCAAGAGGCGTCGAAGAGCTTCGGGGTGCCTTAGATCTTTGAAGCGGGTCGTGACTTTTAGTTGCAGGTCTGGCTCGACGAGAATCTCCCAGCGCCCTTGATCGCTCAATGACTGTAGAACTTTCTCCAGGGGCCATTGTTCGATTTGCACGCTAGCCGTGCCATCACTCCGCCACTCGAGTCTGTCATCGCGGGAGCTTTTTTTTGTCTCATTGGCGACTGGCGTCATCGCGGCAATGAATAACCCCAGCGCTATAGCGGCCCGCTTCATCAGGCGGGGAAACTACGTAAATCCACAACTTCACGCAATGCTTTGCTCTTTGTTATTGGGTTTGATTGACGCACTGCTTTGGTCGTTTGAAATTGCATTTATGGCAAATACGTCTGAAGCAGAAGGCTGTTTTAACTTCGAGGTGAGGGGTGAAGGTTGATGGCCTTCAAGTACCTTATGTGCCGTAAAGGTTGCGATCTGGCCAACAAAACCTTGGTTATGTTCGTGAAGGAATTGTCACCCGAAAGGATTCCGCCCTGACCTGTGCCTCTGTTGAGGTGCATTACGGACGAGGGATTTGATTTAGAGTGTAGTGGAAGGTGTCGTGCCAGAGTGCATTGCCGGCTTCGCTCATTACGTCGTAACACTTTACTTGCGTGACGTTCCCCTCTCTCCATCCGCTTAACGAAAGGCGCACTTCAAGCCTGTTGGGCGACAGTATTGTGTCGGTCACCTCGATCGGTGTCTGGCTGTCCTTCTCCCCGGCGTGGTTGAATCGTGGTGAGCCATAATCGGGGTGATAGGCGTAGCTAAACTGCGACACGTCGAAGTTCTCTGGGTTCGCCGCACTTGGCCTGACTGGCTCGGTGAACGTTAGTAGAAACCCATCCGTCTTGGCCTCGACTTTGAGTATAGAGAACGGGGTATTCCCTTTGAATGTAACGCGCTCGAAAGATGCCGGGTCGGGGGCAATGCTCGCCCAGGTTCGTTGCAGTCCACCCACGTAGAGTCGGCCGTCCGGACCGTAACTCAATCTGTTTACGCCGGAACGAAAACCGTTGAGGAAGGGGAACACGGCCCCTTGGTACTCTCCGTTGATTGTCTCGAGAAAGACGCGCATGACCAGTGCGTTCTGAAAATCGCCCACGAGCAGTTGTCCTTTGAATGGCCCAAATCGGTCATCCAAAATCTCAGCCATGCCACTAATCGAGCGGGCCAGGGTGTATGGGAACCAAATCGCTGGTGGAGTAAAATTGTCTCGGCCTTTATATAGGTTTTTAGGGTCTGGGGTGGCCGAAGGGCGGCCAAAATATCTACCGCTGCTCAGGTGATTGAGTTTGCAGGCTGCTGTCCAATGACCTTGATTGTCAGTTACGAAAATATCTTTGTCCGGACCAAATACCCCGATGCCGTTAGGTTCGCGGAAGCCGGAGGCAATTCCTTCCATTAACCCATCACTATTTTGCCGGATTGCCCAGCCCATGAACTTCATATCCCAACGTCCGCTGTGTCCAGCGTTGGCGAGGACGAAGCGTCCGCTACGATCCAAAATCGGTCCATAAGAGAAGGCGTTGTAATGTCCGGAGTAACCCCAGTCAGAGCTGACACGTATGAAATCTATCCTGCCATTTTTTTGATTGAATGTAATCTCAGTGAGTTCCGGTTTTTGCGACACATATAGCCTGGAATCCCTCACAAGCAGACCCATCGGTTCGTTTAACCCTTTGGCCAAGCGGTTGAACGTGACGGGCTCTTCCCCGTTGAGTAAACCGTCGAGCAGATAGACCTCACCGGGCCAGGTGCAAACGGCAAGTTGGCCATCCTCGAGCCAGTCCATCCCGGTTATCAACAAATCCAGCTCAGGGGGCAAAGAAAGTTGCTCGGTTGTGTAGTAAGGGCTTCTCGGTCCTGCACGCGACTTAAACTCACTTTGGTTCACTTTGCCGAGCTTGGTCATGAGGGGTGAGGCGATCTTTGGAGATGAAGCCAAGCTTTCATCATGGCGGGTGGTGATTGTGACTGTGGCCTCGCCGCTGTGCGGAGGTATAAGTACCCAATGCTGCTCGGCAACGGTCTCGATTGTCTGGATGTCGTAAGTAGTTTCCGAACCGGTCTCGGTGATGACCGGTTCGGTATAGCTCAACGGCATGCTTGTGACTTTAATCGCTAGGCCGACGATGCCGTCAGCTGTAACACCGCGTTTTACGGTGCCGTCTTGAAAACTGTTCGCGAGAAACCAGAGCGGACTTTTGCATTGGCTGATAGTCATCGCGCGCTGCAAGCCCTTGGAGCTACTCGATGGCTTAAGTTGCACGGTAACGGTTTCGCCGGTTGGCAACTGTAACATATAACGGAGTGTCACGGATTTTTCATCGGTTATGGTGCCGATGAACTTTCCTTTTGGTTTATTGCCGTCGAGTGCGAACTTGGCTCCAGCTGTTCCTGTTCGCCACGGGAGTGTTGGTGGGTTGCCCCAGAGCAATTCGCCGTTGGGTTGGGCGATAAATGGGCGCTTTGCGTTGACGTATTGCGGGCCGTACAGGTCAAGCTTTCCACGCCAAACGCTGTGTGCCCGGAGATTCTCGGTGTCAAATGCAAACTGAATATTGCCCAGTGGTATAACGATGCTTCGCGTGGCTTTTGGCATCGGCGCATAACGAAAAAGCTGCCCGGGAGGGTCGTGCGCCGGCTTGGGTTTTGTCGCTTGGCTAAGCGCATGGGAAGCGAGGGCGAAGAAGATCGCCGTCAGGAAAATGACAGATTTAGGGAGCATTATGGTCTACCGCTGGGCGGCAATCTGCGGGAAAACAACTCGGTGTTCAATTCAAAGCAAGCGCTAGGGAAAGTTTAGGCTGGCGAAATATAACTTGGTGGCTAATATCGCGTGTCCCAAATCCGGATGCTCATAATGAAAACACTTACTAGGTTTAATCGTGCCGTGGCATTGGTTGCGGTTTCTGTCTTTAGTTTCGCGTCAACGCAATCGACTCAGGCTGGTACGCCGCCTGAGGGTTTCACAGCATTGTTCAATGAGGAGGATCTTTCCGGTTGGTGGGGCATTGGCACCGAAGATCCAGCCAAATGGATGGCCCTTTCAGCAGAAAAGTTTAAAGAGAAAAAGGCCAAAAGCATCAAGGACATTGCTAAGCATTGGTCTGTGGACGGTGAAGAACTCGTCAACGACGGACACGGGTTGTATCTCAGCACAGAAAAAAACTACGGCGACTTCGAGTTGTTGATTGATTACAAGACCGTGGCCAAGGCGGACAGTGGTATTTACCTGCGAGGGATCCCTCAGGTGCAGATTTGGGACTACACCAAGGAGGGTGGTAAATGGAACATCGGCGCTGACAAGGGATCCGGTGGGCTGTGGAATAATAGCAAAGGAGCACCGGGAAAGGACCCTTTGGTATTGGCGGACAAGCCGTTTGGCGAGTGGAACAGTTTCCGCATCATAATGGTCGGCGAGCGCGTCTCAATCTGGTTGAACGGCAAACATGTTGTGGATCACGCGAGGTTAGAGAATTATTTTAATCGTAAGGGGCAAATGCCACGAACCGGGCCAATCCAACTTCAGACGCACGGCGGTGAGATTCGCTGGCGAAACGTGTTTATTCGCGAGATCACCAGCGACGAGGGTAACAAGAATTTGGCATCGAAAGGGGATGACGGCTTCAAGTCTGTATTCAACGGAAAAAACCTAAAGGGGTGGGGTGGGCCAACGGACAACTACGTTGTCCAGGACGGTGCGCTCCAGTGTCGAAAAGGAAAAGGGGGTACCATTTTTTTTAACGAGGAGTTATCCGACTTCTCGGCGCGTTTTGAATTTAAGTTGCCTCCGGGCGGCAACAACGGCCTTGCCATTCGTTATCCTGGGAGCGGTGACACGGCCTACGTCGGCATGTGCGAACTGCAGGTGCTAGATGACACCGCCAAAAAGTACGCCAAGTTGCACCCGGCGCAGTATCACGGTTCGGCTTATGGTATGGTACCGGCCGCGCGAGGTTTTCAGCGAGCGGTGGGTGAGTGGAATTTTCAGGAAGTCACGGTTTTTGGAACAAAAATCATGGTTGAACTGAATGGTACATTGATACTCAACGCCGATCTGTCCAAGGTGGAAGGTGCGATGTACGACCTTGGAAAATTCAAAGGGCGTCTCCGCAAGTCCGGTTACTTTGGGTTCGCCGGTCACGGTGACGCAGTCTTCTTCCGCAACGTAAGCCTTAGGAAAATCAAATAACCGGGCCCAAGAGCCAGCTCACTGGGTTACTTGTTTTTCTTTTTCAACTCGGCTTCCTGTTCCTTGGTCAGGATTTCCGGCTTGGCTCCTTGTTTGAGTTCCGTCTGCGAGGGGATTCGGACGATATTGCTGGTGACCGGTTTGTTAACCGCAGGGGCACTTCCTTTTATTACTGAGAGAAGCTCAATCTCGAAGCGCAGGGTGGAGTAGGGGGGGATCTTGGGACGCTTACCGCCTGGGCCGTAGGCCAATTCTTGCGGCACAACGATCTCCCACTTAGCCCCTGGCTTCATCATCGATAGCGCCTCGGTCCAACCAGCGATGACCTGGGTAATTCCAAAGGTACTCGGCTTCTTGCGGGAGTAGGAACTATCGAACTCGTTGCCGTCAATGGTCCAGCCGCGGTAGTGGACTTCCGCCTTGTCATTCGTCATCGGGGAGGCGCCTTCGCCGGGCTTGATGATGCGGTATTGCAACCCACTAGTAGTCGCTTTTACTCCCGGCTTTTTAAGGTTGGCAGCGAGATACTCGGTGCCCGCCTTCTGGGTGATCTGACCCAAGGAGGTACGCTTGGCTCTTTCCCTGTCCTGATAATCTTTCCAGACTTGGTCGAGCACTTTCTTAGACTCGACATCACTCATTAGTCGCTCCTTGGCAAGGTAAGCCGTCTTGACTCCTTCGGCGAACTGGCCGAATTCGATATCGATCTCTTTGTTTTTAAAGTCCCCCCCGATTTGCATGCCAACCGCATAGCTGAATCGTTCCTTCTTTGTAACCGGTTTAGTGCCCGTCGTCTTGGGTTCGCTCTCTTCTGGTGTATTCTGGTCGGTAGGCCGTTGTTGCCCGGCGTTCGCTGCCTGCATCTGGCGAAAGTTCGTCGTTGCGGTTTCTGCCTTTGCTTGGGCGGTATCCCTTTCTTCTTCCGCTTCTCTTTGTGCTTTTTTGGCATCGGCCAAGTCATTTAGAGTCCTATTGAGCTCGGCTTGGGTGCTCGTCAATTCAGTGTTCAAATCGTCTACTTTACTCTGGGAGCACCCGGCCGATAAGGTCAGCACTGCTGCGGCTATTCCGATTGTTGTTATTATCTGTATTTTCATGATTATAAACTATCGCTTGGCCAAACTTCCTTTAAGGTCAAAACGCGCACCTTCCTGGGTGCTTCGAACGTAAATCTGTCCGTCGCTGTAGGCGATGTGGGTCCAGCATTTTCCGTTGATGGCCTTGAATCGACCAAGTTCCTTGTAGGCGGTTGGGGTAGCCTTGGAGAGAACAACTTCGCCAGTGTCACTGGTTGCGATCAAGTGGTCGTCCACTAGGATAACACCGCCAGGACCGAACCCTTGATGCGACCATTTGACTTCGCCCGTAGCCAACTCGACGCATTTTAGCGGACCGTCGCCATATTCCTTGAAACCGAACATGCCGTAAAGGTGGCCGTCGATACAGACAGGGGTGCTCCAGTGGTTCATTAGCTTATTCGGCTTACGCCAAAGTTGCTGTACTGAGTATTTACCAGCTTTTTTAGATACTTTGAATGCTGATGCTCCGACGCCGTAGCCTGAAGAGCAATAGACGATGTTACCCTCCACTATGGGCGATGCAGCGGAGGAGACTTTGAAGGGGTGTTTCGCTCTCCAAAGCGTACTGCCGGACTGGGCGTTGCAGGCAACTAGTCCGTTTTGAGTAAAAAAGATTACCTGTCGCTCACCAAGTAACTCTGTGACGATCGGGCTGGCGTGTGTCATGGGATCGCTCTCGCCCATCCAAACAGTTTCGCCGGAGAGTTTGTTAATTGCTAGAAGCGACTGATCCTCGCCGCCACCACATGCAAAAATTAGTTCACCGTCGATTATCGGGGCGGCGGCGTTTTGCCATCGGTTCGCCTTGGCTTTGTGTTCTTGTACAAGGTCTCGCTCCCAGTGTTTTTTGCCATCTTTTGCGTGGTAAC
>JAKUOU010000092.1 GCA_022451065.1 Pedosphaera sp.
CGTCGGAGGGGATGTTGCCGAGGCGGTCCTGCCAACTTTCGTCCTCAAAGAGCATATCACTGATGGTGTGCTCGCGCCGGTTGCGCCGCCGCCGCAGAGCGTCGTAGCAGGTGTTGACAGAGAGCCGCATGAACCAGTGCTCAAACGGCGCTGTACCCTTGTAGCTACTAAGTTTCTGGAAGGTCTTGGTGAAGATCGTCTGCACTACTTCCTCGACGTCCGACTCATTGCGAAAATATTTCCGCGCCATGCCAAATACGCGCGGCTGGTAGCGGGTAATCAATTCCTCGAAGCAGTCCACCTCGCCGCCGACCACGATCTCGACCAGTTCTTCGTCGGTTCGAATGTCAATCTCGGTTACTTGCATTTGACTCAGAGGAGCTGACCCTGTGTGAGCACTAACACCCATAAACATTATTTGTTGCCCTAAAGTTACAACGAATGTGGCTGGATTAAGACGCTTGCTACCCAGCATCCGGTAACCACATGGCCTGGCACTTGCCAATTAACCGGGTTTGGGCAACAGTCCCGCCGCATTTTATGCCAAGCGAAGATGATATTTTAAATGCACTCAAGGCGGTCAAGTACCCCGGCTACTCGCGGGATATTGTCTCCTTCGGTATAGTAAAGAACGTCGCCGTGGCCAACGGCGCGGTCAGTGTTTCCATCCAACTCACCAGCGCCAACGCCGAAGTCGCCCAGCAGCTCAAGTCCGACTGTCAGGACGTCCTCAAGGCGATCGACGGCGTGCGCGTGGCCCACGTTCAGGTACAGCAACCGCCAGGAGGCGACCAAGCGCAACCTGGTGCACCCACTCCTGGTCAGGGGCCACAAAAGGCGCCCGGCATCCAGCGAGTCGTCGCCGTGGCCAGCGGCAAGGGCGGCGTCGGCAAGTCTACCGTCTCGGCGAATCTTTCCTGCGCCTTGGCCAAGCGCGGTGCGAATATTGGCCTGCTTGATTGCGACATCTACGGTCCAAGCATCCCGTTGATGATGGGGGTCAACGAACGCCCGGCCGTCACCGAGGGCGACGAGAAACTGGTTCCGCTCCAGAGCCACGGCGTTAAGCTAATGAGCATGGGCTTCCTGCTGCAGGATGACCAGCCGGTCATCTGGCGCGGGCCGATGATCATGAAAACCATCCAGCAATTTGTCATGCAGGTGGACTGGGGCGAACTCGACTACCTGCTCGTCGATTTGCCGCCCGGCACCGGCGATGCGCAGTTGTCACTGTGCCAGACGGTGCCGCTCGATGGCGGGGTGATCGTTACCACGCCGCAAGAGGCATCGCTCGGAGTGGTGCGTAAGGGGATAGAGATGTTCCGAAAGGTCAACGTACCGATCTTGGGCATCGTTGAAAACATGAGCTACTTCACCGCACCCGGCGGCGAGCGTGTCGAAATATTCGGCCACGGTGGAGGGCAGGATGAGGCGGCGCGTCAGGGTGTGCCTTTCCTCGGCGAGATGCCGCTTTTCACGGAGATCCGCAAAGGCGGCGACGATGGCATGCCGGTGGTCGTCAGCCAGCCCGACTCCCTTCCAGCCGAAGTCTTCCACCAAATTGCCGTTCAACTACAGGATCAACTGGTCGTTTCGGCTGGGTGATTTTTTACTAAAATTACCCATTTAACCTGTTGACAAGTTTGGGAGGTTTAGTAGGTTGCGCGGCCTTTTCGCTGGTTCAGCGATTTTTTGAAAGATGCCAAATATCAAGTCAGCCAAGCGTCGGATGCGTAGTGATGCGACCAAGCAGGCCCGCAACCGTTCCGTGAAGAGCACTCTCAAGACCGTCGAGCGTCGACTCGACAATGCCATCAAGGAAGGCAATAAGGAGAACACGCAGGCCGCTTTGAATGCGGCTTCGTCCGCATTTGACAAGGCGGCCAAGCTTAAGGTTATCCACTCCGCCAAGGCCGACCGCAAAAAATCACGCCTGGCCAGCCGTGCCAACGCTGCAGGCTAGACCGGTCGTAACCCATAAAGATTTTTGAAAGCCCCGTCGAAGTACGGGGCTTTTTGTTTTTCAGTGGGGGAATGGAAAACTACCCCGTACGATAGCTAATGGTGACAACGGCGCGCATTTTCCCCAGCGCCCGTCCGCTGATGAGCGCCGACACGACCAGGCCCAGCTACAGAATTGTAGTCATGTCGTACCACGGTTGTTTTCCTACATGAGCCATAAAATTCCCAACTGTGCTAAGCCAATCAAAAAACCCAGAACAGCGCCAACTCCTTCGATGAACCGGAACTCTCTTTTCATGATGCCGAGTAGCATTTCCTCTAGTTTGTCGCTGGAGAATGCCGCCACCTTCTCGCGAACCACCGTCTCGACATCCATGTTTTTCTCAAGGTGACTGACAAACATATCGCCCAGTTCCGGCACCGCCTTGGCAAGGCTCTCGACCAGTGAGTGCTTGATTTTGGCCACCATGTCCGAGCCGAGAAACATCGACGCTATCGGGATCGCCTCCAATAGGTTGTTCTGCAGAAAGTCATCCACCTTGCCTTCGATCGTCTCAGTGACGTGCTTAATGAACTCGTCCCCTTTCAAATGCTTCCGCACGTCCTCCATCGAGAATAGCTCGCGTGCGACCAGTTGGCCAAGTTTCTCCGCCAGCGCCTGTTGCCGTTTGGGGAATACCCCCTGCACGCGCAACCCAAGGATGCGCCTCTCCTCGCGTGGGTGGAACAGCATCCGCACGGCGAGGTAGTTCGTGCCCCAGCCGATAGCGGCGGCGATCACCGGCAGCAGGCACCACGTCCACTTGAAAACTTCCGGGCCGGCTTCAGTCATCCCGGGTGGGTTGAATAGCGCTTTTCCTCTTGCGCCTGGGCTGCTGGCCTATGTGCTGTGCACCGCGGTTGCGAGCCAGCGACACTTGCCGGTGACGTTCGAGCAGTCGCGACCGTCGCTCTGGCGTCAGGCCGTCGGCGCAGTGCGGGCAGCTCACGCCCAGTTCGTATTTTGGCGACTGCTTGTCGGCATGCTTGAGCGGCCAGCGGCAGCCGAAACACACCTCATATTCTCCCTGTTCGAGCCCGTGCTTCACCGACACGCGGTGGTCGAACACAAAACAGTCGCCCTCCCAGAGGCTCTCTGCCTCGGGCGTGTTTTGCAGGTAGTTCAGAATGCCGCCACGCAAATGGAACACATCCTTGAAGCCTCGCCTGAGCAGGTAGGCCGACGCCTTTTCGCAGCGGATGCCGCCAGTGCAGAACATCGCGATCTTCGGGTGCTTTTCCGGGTCGAGATTTTTCCGCACGTACTCTACCCACTCGCCGAACCTCCCGGTCTTGGGATCGATCGCGCCGCGGAACGTGCCCATCTCCACTTCGTAATCGTTGCGCGTGTCGATCACTGTTACTTTCGGATCGCTGATCAGCGCGTTCCAGTCATCTGGCTCGACATATTCGCCAACGCCCCTGCGCGGGTCGGCCTCAGGCGTACCAAGCGTCACGATCTCCGGGCGCAGCAGCACCTTCATCCGGTGGAAGGTAATCCGCTCGGTGCCGGATAACCGAGCGGACAATTTGGCCAAACGCTTGTCGCTGCGAATGAACTCGAGCAATGACTCCACCCCGTCTTTTGGCCCGGCGATGGTGCCGTTGATGCCTTCGTGTGCAAGGATGATCGTGCCTTGCACCGAGTGGCGATCACACTCCTCCTTCAACGGCGTCCGCTTGGCCTCAAAGTCGGGCAGGTTGGCAAACTGATAAAATGTGGCAACGGTGCAATCCATGCGCTTGGCCAAGCGGACGCGTCGCTTGGCCGGTGAGGATGCAAAAAACCGGCTTCCACAACAAGCCATTGTCATCGGCAACAACTTGACATCGGCATAACCAAGCGGAACGATCGTTTGTGGATGAAACGGGAGCAATCGAACATACCATGGCGTTTTCTCGGCGGATTCTTTGGCGTCACGCTACTGCTTTACTTCGTAGGGTTTTACGGTGTGGAGCACCTGCGCGAACGCAAGGGTCCCTGGCGCGTGGAGTTCGATGCGGCTGCGACCGGCGGCCCGACAGCGATCATCCACCATCGATCGCTGGGGATCGATGGCTTTCGCATCGTATTCGAGGGCGCGAGCTCTGGTGGGCTCAAGAGTGGTGTGGTGGTATTCGATAACCCCAAGCTCAACGCGCGGTCGATGGACACGGCGCCCGAGAGCAGTCAGGAACTCAAGCAGCGATCCTTTGTGGTGCCATTTGGCGAGTGCATCTACCAGGACCTGATGTTCCTGCCCGGTGTAGTGACGATGAATCTGTTGGGCCACGAGATAGAGTTGATGCCCCGCACCCTCGTCATCGACAAACAGGAAATTCCATGGAGCACCCCCGCCGGCGGGATCGCCGTTCCGCCGCCCATTAAGGGTACGGATGCCACTTCGAACTAGAAGGCTTGATCCTCGGGAGTGGGTTGATGACGATATATTTTCAATAGTTTAATCAAAAATCTCCTCGAGTTGGCCTCACGATGCTACCTACAGCTTTTACCGGTCGATTAGTTAGCTTGGACCAAACGGGTCAGATGGCCTTGAGTTTGGGTAGATCCTGTGAATCGACGAGGCCGACTGGTTCACGTTTGGCGTTGACGACGATGAGGTCGTCGATGTTTCGCTCGTTGAAGATGTGAATGGCGTCGGCGGCCAGGGCATCTTCGCGTAGGCAAATCGGCTTGCGGGTCATGACTTTGGCCAAGGCCTGATCCAGCACGCCATCGCCCTTGGCCAAATGGCGGCGCAGGTCGCCGTCGGTGAAGACGCCGGCCAATTTGCCGGATTTGTTCACCACACTGACGCTGCCGGACTTGGCCTTGCCCATGAGAAGCAGCGCCTCGCGGACGATAGATGTTTGCGGGGCGATAGGATTGCGAGCGCCACTGCGCATGATGTCGGCCACTTTGAGCAACAGGGTGCGGCCGATGGCACCGTTGGGATGCCGTTTCGCAAATTCCGATTTCTTGAAGCCGCGCGCCTCAAGCACGGCCATGGCGAGTGCGTCGCCCATGACGAGCGAGGCGGTGGTGCTGGCGGTGGGGGCCATGTTGAAGGGACAGGCTTCTTTAGGTACCTTGACGTTGAGTACGACTTCCGCGTGTTGGCCAAGGGTGGATCGCGGCGCGCTGGTTACCGCGACGATCTGCACGGCAAACCGCCGGATGGCCGGCAGCAGATTGATCAGTTCGTCGGTCTCGCCGGAGTAGCTCAAGGCGAGCAGGACATCGCCGTCGTTGAGGATGCCGAGGTCGCCGTGCATGGCGTCGACGGTGTCGAGCAACACGGCGGGCGAGCCGGTGCTGGTGAAGGTGGCGGCGATCTTGCGGCCGATATTGCCTGACTTGCCCACGCCAAGGACAACGATCTTCTGCTGCTTGGACAAAGCGGCGACGATTAATCCGACCGCCTGATTGAACGACTTGGATAAGTGTGAGCGCACCGCCTTCACGGCGGCAAGCTCGACATCGAAAACTTCCCGGGCTCGCTTGAGGTGGGTCATGGCCGGGTTACTCTCCGTTGGGGTAGGAACCGAGGATTTTCACGAAGCGGCTGATCCGCTCGAGTTCCTCGATGGCGTTGGCCACTTTCTTGTCCCCGTAGTGGCCGTCGCAATCGATGAAAAACAGGTACTCCCACGCTTTGCGCTTGCTGGGGCGAGACTCGATTCTGGTCATGTTGAGGCGATACTTGCGGAATGGCCCCATGACCTCGTGCAGGGCGCCGACCTTGTCCTCGATGCCGATAACGAGGCTCGTGCGGTCGTTTTTTGTGGAGGGACTGCACTTGCGGCCCAGTACAAAAAACCGAGTGGCGTTTGCGGCGTTGTCTTGGATGTGGTGGTCTACGATCTCAAGGTTGTAACGCTCGGCGGCTAGCGACCCGGCGATGGCGGCGCCGGCCTTGTCCTCGGCGGTCTTCTCGGCGGCGCGGGTGGTGGAGGAGGCCTCGATAACCTCGACCGACGGCAGGTTTTGCTGCATCCAGACACGGCACTGAGCCAGCGCTTGAGGATGGGAGTAGAGCCGGCGAACCTTCGTTCGGCGGTTGCTGCGGACTAGGCAGTGCTGAATGGGCATGACGATCTGCGCCACAATCTTGAGCGGGCTGTCAACGAACAAGTCCAGGGTATGGGTGACGACGCCCTCGGTGGAGTTCTCGATCGGCACCACGCCGTAGTCGGCCCGGTCCTTTTGCACTTCGTCGAAAACGTCCTTGATAGTTTTCTGCGGCGTGTAACGCAGGCTCGAGCCGAACTTGCGAATGGCGGCCTGGTGGGTGTATGTCGCCTCGGGGCCGAGATAGGCAACGGTGAGCGACTTCTCGAGTGAGAGCGAGCAGGACATGATTTCGCGGTAGATGGCCCTCATCGACTCCTCGGGGATCGGCCCTTCGTTGAGCTTGGCTAGGCGCTGGAAGATTAGCCGCTCGCGGTGCGGTGCGTAAATCTCCTCGCCGGCCTCGAGCTTGATCGTGCCGATAGCTAAGGCGTGCCCGGTACGCTCGTTAAGTAGTCGCACCAGTTTTTTGTCGATGGCATCGATGGCTTTGCGGTATTCCTCGAGGCTCATTAGCGGTTATTCGTCATCCTCGTCGTCTGTCTCGTCCGGATCATCGTCGGCTTCATCGGTCTTTTTGTCGAGAGGGAGTTCCTCCTGGGAATCGTCAGCAGGCACTGTGGCGAGTTCCACCTGGATGCGTCGTAGTTCGTCGGCGGCGGGGAGCTCACCCAGCCCTTTCAACCCAAAGTGCTCGAGGAAAAACTGGGTGGTGCCGTAGAGCCGGGGCCGGCCGGGGGCGTCGGCCTCGCCGCAAACCTCGATCAATTCGCGCTCCACGAGGGTCTGCACGACACCATCAACAGTGACGCCACGGATCTGTTCCATCTCCGGCCGGGTAATCGGCTGCCGATAGGCTATGATGGCGAGCGTTTCGAGCGCAGGGTGCGATAGCTTGGGCTGACGTGGCTTGGCCCCGACGAGCACCTGCAGCCAGGGTGCGAAGTCCGGCTTGGTGACGAACTGCCAGTTGCCACCGACGCAAGCCAGACGGTAGCTGCGGTCGACGGCGTCGTGCTCGACGGCGAGTTCCTCGAGCGCCTTCTCAACGGCGCGTGCGGTGGCCTTGGCGTACTCCCCGGTCTGTGTCTCATCAGGGAGCTTCTCTGGCGTCTCCCGGAGCAGAGTGCGTAGTTCACCGATGCTCATCGGCTTTTGGGCCGAGAAGACGATTGCCTCAAGTATCTGTTTCAGTTCCACCGTGGTCAGGTTGTCACCGGTTCCGGTTTCAGTCGTTCCGTCTTGATCTGCTGCATCTCCACCGGTGCGACGAAAATCTCGATCTCGCCGAAGGAGTTACCCTGCGTGGCCATTATGCGCTTGAGCCGGATTAGCTCGAGCAGTGCGAGAAACGTGGCCACCACCTCGCCCCGGCTGCGTACACCGTTGAACAACCCGCTGAACTTCAGTCGATCCGCCCTGCCAAGCCGCTCACCGATGGCTACGATCTTCTCGCTGATGCTCCAGCGATCCTCGACGATTTCGCTCCGCGCGGCCTCGCGCTCGGCAACCCGTCTGAGCAGCTCGTTCACTGCACCGACCAGGTCGAAAATGCCGGCCTCGAGCCGGTTGCTCATGGGTAGCGGATCAATTGGGATGCTCCCGGGCCGCCGTGTGTAAACCTTCTCCCGTTCGATTTCCAGCCTTTGCAGGTCGTCCGAGGCATCCTTGAATCGCTTGAACTCCACCAGTCTGCGGATTAAGTCCCAGCGCGGATCATCGGCATCCCCGTCATCGGTGTCTTGCACCTGCTCGCTCACTGGTAGCAGTTCGAGGCTCTTGATGTAGATCAATGTCGAGGCCATGACGATGAACTCACCAGCTTCGTCCAGGTCGAGTTGTTTCATTAACTCCACGTACTCGATGTACTGCGTCGCTAGCTCGGTCATGTTCACCTCATAAATATCCACCTCCTGCTTTTTCACGAGGAAGAGCAGCAAATCCATGGGGCCTTCGAAGACCTTGAACTGAATTCTGAAATCAGGCATACGCGCCGGGGCACAGGTCTGTGCCGTCGGCATACCCTAGTTGAGGAATGCGTTCCTTGGCAATAATCGTCTCGCTTGGCGGGCTTGCCGCCGCCAGTTGGGGCGGCTAATTTTGTGCGCATGAAGACTTGGTTGATCCTGGTTACTGCCTTGTGCCTCGCCGCTGCTCTGGCCCCGTTTGTCCAGGCACAGGAGAAAAAACCGCTGACCGAAAAGTCCACCATCGATTCCATCGAGAAGATGCAGCAACTCGGTAATGACAAGGCCAGTGACGATAGGCAGGCAAAGGTCTACGTCGTGCCGGTGCGCGACGACATCATGCCGCCGATCCTCTACGTCATTCGTCGAGGGGTGAAAGATGCGATGGAAGCCGAGGCCGACTGCCTTATCTTTGACATGGAGACCAACGGCGGCCGGGTGGACATCACCGAGGATATTTTTGACATCATCGGCAAGTTCCGGGGCGAGACGGTCACCTACGTCAACAAGGATGCTTACTCGGCCGGAGCGTTTATCGCCGTGGCCACGCAGAAAATCTACATGGCGCCGCAGAGTGTCATCGGAGCCGCCGCGCCGATCATGATGGGGCCGACCGGAGGCGTGTCCGAAATGCCCTCGACGATGGAGGTGAAAATCAACTCCGCCATCCGCGCCAAGATTCGCACGCAGGCCGAGAAGAACGGCTACGCCGTCGATGTCATCGAGGCGATGGTGGACAAGACCAAAAAACTCGAGCGCGACAAAAAGATCATCTGCCAGGAGGGCGACATTCTCACGCTGACCAACCTTGAGGCCGAGGCAAAGTACGGCGATGCAAAGACGCCGCTGCTATCTTCCGGCACGGTCGAGAGCATCGACTCACTCATTAACGAGCTGGGCTACGCCGGGGCGCAGCGGGTAGATATCCAGCCACTTGGCGCGGAGGAACTCGGCACGTGGATCAATGCCATCAGCCCGCTGCTGTTGCTGATCGGAATCATCGGGCTCTACATCGAGTTTAAGACACCCGGCTTTGGTGTGTTTGGGGCGATCGGCATTGCTGCGCTGGTGGTATACTTCTTCGGTGGCTACGTCTCCGGGTTGGCCGGCATCGAGTGGGTGGCTGTCTTCGTACTCGGAGTGGTACTGGTGGCTGTGGAGCTGTTCTGGTTTTCGGGCACTCTCATCATCGGCATGGTTGGTGTCGTCTGCATGCTGGTCGCTCTGGTGATGGGCATGACCGACATCTACCCCGACATGCCGTGGTTCCCAACCGGCGAGGGCAAGGGCGACAGCATGCCGCAGGTTGAGGGCATCGACTTTGCGCTGCCGGATTTTTCCAAGCCAATCCGCGACCTGATGATTGCCTTTGTGCTTTCAATCCCGGTCATTTGGGCCTTGGCCAAGTACCTGCCTCAAACAGCCTTTTTCGCCAGATTCGCCTCAGAGGCGGCAAGTGGGGTCGAGTCAGTGGCCGCCTTGGCCGCCGAGGTCGATTCGCGGCTTGGCAAGGTTGGCGAGGCTACCACGCCATTGCACCCCGGGGGAAAGGCGATGTTTGGCGACGATATGTGCACCGTCGTCACACAGGGCGAGATGATTGCCGTCGGCGCACAGGTGAAAGTGATCGGCCACCGCGGTAGCGACCTGCTCGTTATCGAAGACTGAGCGCCTGGCCAAGCGGAATACCGGATGGGTGAGGGGAGCGCCAACATCATTTATTTTGCCTACGGGTCGAACATGTGCCCGCAGCAGATGGCGGTTCGCTGTCCCGGCGGTCGGGCGTTTGGCCAAGCGGAACTGCGTGACTGGCAGTTCCTTATCAACACCCGCACTTACGCCACCGTAAAGGCATCGCCCGGTGCGTCGACTCACGGTGTGCTATGGTCGCTGACCCCGGCAAATATCACTGCGCTCGACGTCTACGAGGCAGTCGCCGATGGCATGTACAATAAAATCAGCCTGATTGTTCAAATAGTCGGTGAACCGGTTGAGGCGCTGGTGTACATCGACCCTGTTTGCGAGCCTGGCCAACCGGGGTCGGATTACCTCCAAACCATTCTCGACGGCGCGGCGCACTTCGGCTTGCCGCCGGAGTATATCGCCAGCTTAGCCCGGGACTGGGGAGCGGAAAACGTTACTTCCGGGTCGCGGGAATGATGGAGAGTTTCATCCGCTTGCCCTTTCGCAACACCTCAATACCCACGGGTTCTCCAACCTTCACCGCGTCGAGCGCGTAAGTGTAGTCGTAAATGTTGGTGATTTCCCTGCCAGCGAAATGGACGATGACATCGCCCCCTTTTAGCCCCGCCTTGTCGGCTGGGCCGCCGCCGCGCACGCCGGTGAGCAACACCCCTTTCACGTCCTCCGAGGCGTAGTCTGGAATGGTGCCGAGATACACGCGGATGGCATCGCGGTCGCCGCCCTGGTTAGATTTTTCGACTTTCAAATAGTCCGGCCGGTCGCCACCCCTGGCCAGATCGCGCACTATGTTCCCGGCGAACTTTGTGATGCGCTCGAGCCCTTCAAAATTCAGCGTGGCAGTGTCGTCGCTCGGCCGGTGGTATTCCTTGTGGCTGCCGCTGAACCAGGCAAGCACCGGGATGCCCTTAGGATAAAACGACGTCGTGTCAGTCGGCAGATAGGGATCCTGTTGCAGCGTGAGGTCAAACCCGGCAAGGACGTTCCGGCGCTCGATCAGTTTTTTCCAAGCGCTCGACGAGCCGACGCCCTGCAGCGTGAGCTTGTTATCGCGGAGCCTGCCGACCATGTCGAAGTTCAGGTAAGCAATAACGTTGCTGAGGTTTACCGTCGGCTTGGCGGCGTAACGCGCCGATCCGATCAGGCCAAGCTCTTCGCCGGACCAAAAGCTAAAGATCACGCCGCGTTGAAACTCCTCCGGCTTAGCCTCCCGGTGCTTGGCCAAGCTGGACGCCATCTCGAGTAACGCCGCAACGCCGGAGGCGTTGTCGTCCGCGCCGTTGTGCACCATGCCTTCCTCGCCCTTGACTCCGAACCCGCCAGTCTCTCCGCGGCCAAGGTGATCGTAGTGCGCACCGAGCATCACGTACTCGGTTGATATATTCGTCGGCGCTTGGCTATTCGGAGGCAACACTGCGACGAGGTTGTTGTCTTTTTGCCTGATGCGTTTGAGCGAGGTCTTGATGCTCAGCACAATGCCCGGCAGCGACAGGCTGTGCACCGCATGCGGATTCTCCTTGTCGAGCGACGACTGTAATTGCTTAAGTGACTTGCCGTAAAACTGTACCAGAGAGTTACCGACTTTGCCACTTATGGAGATTACCGGGATGCCTGCGCCAGCCATGCTGCTGTCGAAACTCAGCTTGGCCAACGAGCCGGGGTTTGGGGAGTTCGGTCCGGTGACAACAAGCAACGCCTTGGCGCCGTTGTTCCGCGCGATCAGCGCCTTGTAACGAAGGCCGGCATAGCGGTTGAGTTCCTGTCGGCGATCGATCGAAATATCTTCCGGCACGTAGCGCAGCACCATCACGATTTTGTCCTTCACATCGAGGCCGCCGTACGAGTTGTAGCCGACACCAAGTTCGCCCGGTTTGGTTAGTCCGTAGCCGGTGAAGACCACTTCGCCCTCGACCCGGCCAT
>JAKUOU010000093.1 GCA_022451065.1 Pedosphaera sp.
TTGGCTTTACGCTTAGGCGCTGCCTTCTTCTTGGCTTTACGCTTAGGCGCTGCCTTCTTCTTGGCTGCCTTCCTCTTCACGGCTTTCCGCTTGGGTGCTGCCTTCTTCTTGGCTTTTTTCTTAGCTTTCCTTTTTGCGGCCATTTGTTCCTTGTCACCTCCTTGTTTTTGTATCCCTTCCACAATGAAATGTGGATTCAATACTGTTTAAGAAGCGCTCTTAAAGAAGAGTCAACTTCTTGGGACAGTTACTCTACGGTCGTTTTTTTTTTTGGCAATAGAAAAAAACAAAAAAAATAACTTTTTTTTTGAGGGATTTTAGCTCAACAAACTGTCCCCTACACCTGCTTCCCTTCTATCGCCTTGGCCATTCGAGATGGCGGTGAAGAAAGTCGTACGTGCCTCTGCCGTTGATGGTGTGCGGTCCGTCAAACCACTCGATCTCACAACGACCCGGCAACTTCAGTTTTCCCTGGTAGAGGAAACGCACTTTTGCAAATTCCCAGCCAACCGTTTCATCGGACGCGACTCCGTCATAGTGGCCGCGCTCGACCATGAACGGTCGAGGTGCAATGAGCCCGGCCATCTCCGCATAGTTGAAGGTGCTACCCAGATCCCACTCAAAAATCTCATACTCACCGCTGTTCACGTAGCTGTGCGGATTACGGGTTGAGGCGTTCTTGCCCACCCACTCGTTGAAGTCCGCCGAACAGATCGAGAGGCAGTAGTCGGTCACCACTGGTGGCACACGCATGGCGGTTTTACCGCCGTAACTCAACCCGTAGAATGCAATTCTTTTTTTATCAACATAAGGCAGCGTCTTAAGCCAGTCCACGATCTGCTGATGCTGGGGGATTATCACTGAAAACAGGGACTTTTTGAGCGGATTCCCCTTCCTTTGTAGGGTGCGAAAACGGTCGGTAAAAATGTACAGGTTTTGGGGTGAAAACGTGATGAACCCGCGCTCTGCCAGTTTGGCCGCAAAGTCGTGATAGGCGTGATGATCCCCCTGGATGATATCCTGAGGACGGCCCTCCAGGCCGTGCTGGCAGACAACCACAGGACGTTGCTCGTTCGGCTTCAAGTCACGCGGTAAAAGCAAAACCCCGTACGCAATGACATCCGGAAAAATATCGAGCGTGACCTCGTGCCCTATCCACTTTTCCGACTCGTAACTTTTTCGGCTGCGCGCGTTGAACGGCAGCATCTTGTTGTCGAAACGGCCTATCACATCCTCATAAAATTGCCTGCGATACTTCTCGTTGCTCGCCTCGAATTTGGCAAGCGAAGAGGTGTCCGGCTTGTAAAATCGTTTGCGGACATACGGACTCTCGCGCAGCACCCATTGCGTGTGCCGATCCAGTTTGTGCACCTGTTCGGCATGGCGCTTGCCCGCGCTGAAACCGCTTCGCCGGTCGATGATGTTCGCAGCTCCCGCTTGGCCAAGCACGGCTCCCGGCTCAAGTGAGTCCAGAAATTGGCCAAGCGCCTGGCCAGCGAGCGGCTCATCGGCGGCGGCCAGCTGGATGCTTGGTTTCGGCTTCAAGCCGTTGGTCAGTTTTTGTGCACGGGCCACTTCCGCCCTGACCGAGTCGAGCGCTGGTGTCACCACTCGCGCCGGTGCGCCACGACCGCCGGGAATGGTTGCCTCCGGCCCACGTGCGGCGTCGATAATCAACGGGCGCGGTGCGATCAACGTCGCCAATTCAGCGTCGCCGAACTGCTCGAGTAGGCCGAATACATTGCGGTCGATTGGTTCCTGCCAGATGTCTTGCCGTGAGTCGAAGTATCCGCTCACGCAGGCGGCATCGATCCGCGTATCAACCGCCGCAGCGTAAAGTGCAATCAAGCCACCCTCGCCCCAGCCAATAATGCCAATCGGTGTGTCCGGCGAACGCCTTGAGTACCAGTCAACCACGGCCAATGACTGCTGCACCTCGTAGCCGATCACGTGTCGCCCCATTTCAAATGCAGATCGATACAGATACTCGCGGTTTGAGAGTTTGGACATTTTCTCGGCTCGATCGATCAGCAGCGGCACGACCACCCGGCAGCCGCTCTCGGCCAGACGCCGGGCATACTGCAATCCGGGTGGCAGACCCTCGGCCAGCCCGGCGATTTGTTCGGGTAACTGGGTGCAGTCAGGCAAAGCGACAACATTGGCCAAGGAATCGCGACCACGCGGCTCCAGCAGTAGACCAGTAGCAGTCACGTCGCCAAACGCCGGCCAGCTGACTGAGCGGACGGTGATGCGATCCGTCTGCCCGACGAGCGACGACTCAGCCGTAGTGCTCCCGAGCGTCAACCCATCAAACGCAACGCGCTGATCTCTCAGCCCAATGATGTGGGCCAAGCGCTGGCGGTTCGGCTCAACGGACTTGGCATAGGCCGCATGGGATGTGAAGTCGCGGCTCCAATGCTGCTCGCGACGGGCGATAGAGGCTGAAAGTTCGCGCAACAGAAACCGATCGACACCGGCAACCAAATGCGAGGCGATGTCGCCCTCGAGAGTCAGCGGCTTGGTTTTAAGCGACGGTTGTGCTTGAGCGGCTTGAAACGAAAGGAGACCTGTAAAAATGAGGGTGGCAGTTTTTGGGTATGAAGTTTTCATTGGCTCGATCGCTTGGCCAATTATAAACTGAAGTACCAGGCGCTCAAGCCAAGAAAAATAGGATGGCGAGGTTGACATACAATGCTGCCAGCAGGTCGTCAATCGTCACGCCCCAGCCACCGGGCAATGCCTGGCTTGGCCCGATCGGCCACGGCTTGACGATATCGAACAGCCGGAACAACAACACGATGACCACCGACCAGTACCAGATTGTTTCACCGAAGAAATAGGTCCACTCCGGCATTGAGCCGTTGGCGAAATACAGCGATGACACCCAGCCGCAGAAACAAAGCGGCACCGCCACAATCTCATCAATGACCACCGAGCCGGGGTCGCGCAGCTCAAGGATCGTCTCCGCGCGGCCGCAAAACCAAACCGACGCCATGCTGAGCACCAGCAGCGATCCGACAAAAAACAGTAAACTGCCCGGCAGCAGAAGCAGAATGAACAGCGGCAAACCGAGCAGCGTGCCGACCGTGCCCGGCGCCACCGGCGAGCGGCCTGTTCCCAGTCCCTGCGCGATTAGAAGAATGAACTGATCCACGGGTCAGCAGTCGTTGAGGTACACGTCGCGGTTTTTCCAGAGGTATAGGAACCCGGAGAGGGCTGTCAGCGCCACAGCCACCCACTTGGAGGCCTCCGCCACCCACCAGGCCCAGGCTTGGTCGGCGATCTCAAAAGCAAACAGCTGGCCAACAATTCCCCAGTCGGCATGGCTGTGGGTGACCAACAGCGCGATGATCGCCGTAATCTGCGAGATAGTCTTGTTTTTTCCCTGGCGTTCTGCAGCCAGGACGAGGTTCTTACTGGCCGCCAACAGCCGCAGCCCGGTGATGGCCAATTCGCGTGCCACAATCAGGATGACCATCCACGCCGGCATCCAGTCCAGTTCGATGAAGGCGATGAACGCTGAGCAGATCAGCACCTTGTCCGCCAGCGGATCCATCAGCTTGCCGAAGTCTGTGAGCAAGTTGCGGCGGCGGGCGATGATGCCGTCAAAAAGATCGGTCAGGCTTGCCGCAACAAACAACACCAACGCAACGGTGTAGTGAAATGGGAAGTCAAATAGCAACGCCATCAGGAAAAACGCAGTCAAGATCAGTCGACTAACGGTAAGTTTGTTTGGCAGATTCATAATGTGTCGCTTGGCTAAGCGCTTCTAAACCGGCTCGGCAATCAAATCGTAATCGGTGTGGCCGGTGATGCGTACATCGGCAAATTGGCCAAGCGGCAGGTCGCCGCAAACCAGCACCCGGCCATCGATGTCCGGTGCATCGGCCTCGCCACGGGCGATGAGGCACGGGCCGAGATCGGTCGGGCCGTTGCCTTCCCCAGAGCGGATATGGCCATGCTCCCACGAACTCATTTTCGTCTGCCAGATTTCCTCGGTTTCGCCCTGCTTTTCGACGAGCACGCGCTTGGCTTGGCCAACCTGCGCTGCCGCAATCTCGCGGCTGATACCGAGCTGCAACGCCATCGCTCGTTCACGGCGTTTCTCCTTTTGATTGTCGGTCAACTGGCTCGCCATCGCGCCGGCCTTGGTGCCGTCCTCTTTGGAGTAGGTGAACACGCCCAATCGCTCGAATCGAACCTCGCGCATGAAATCAAGCAATGACTCGAAATATTCCTCCGTCTCGCCAGGAAAACCGACAATGAATGTCGTCCGCAATGCGATGCCGGGAATGCCCTCGCGGATGCGCCCAATCAGGTCGCGAATGTATTGCCCGCTGGTTTCGCGCCTCATCCGCTCAAGCATTGCATCGTGAATGTGCTGCAGCGGCATGTCGACGTACTTGGCCACTTTGTCGCACTCAGCAATGGCGGAAATGATTTCGTCGGTCCAGTGCGCCGGATGGGTGTATAGGACGCGAATCCAGAATTCGCCGTCGATCTCGTTTAGTTCGCGAATCAAGCTCGTCAGCGTCGAGGCATCCGTCGGTAATTGGCTGGCCGCTGCGTTGAACCGTTCTGGCGACGAAATATTCGCCCGATGGCCGGGGCGTAAATCAAGGCCGTAGTATGTCGAATCCTGCGATATCAGGTTCAGCTCCTTCACCCCGTCGGAAACGAGTTGCCGCGCCTCCTGCACGATATCCGCTTGACTCCGGCTGCGATGCGAGCCGCGCATTCGCGGGATGATGCAAAAGCTGCACGGATGATTGCACCCCTCGGCAATCTTTACATACGCAAAATGATCCGGCGTCAGGCGCAGACGGGGCGTCTCGAACGCCGGGATGTAATCCGGCCGCGAGTGGATGTCAATCAACGGCTCACCCGGCTGTTCAGCGGTGGTTTCGGTCGCGTTGCCGCTCGGTTTTTCCGTCACTTGGCCAAGCCGCGATCCGCGATTGCCGACCGCCTGCCGCACGATGTCGCCGACCTGCTCGACCTGGTCGATGCCCATGAACGCATCCACCTCCGGCATCAGCTTGGGCAGCTCCTTACGATAACGCTGGGACAAACAACCGGAGACGATCAGCGCCTGGCCGCTGTTGGCATGCTCCCGAAACTCCGCCGACTCGAGAATCGTATCGACGCTTTCCTCCTGCGCAGCGTCGATGAACGAACAGGTGTTGATAATGAGCGCATCGGCGTTTTCGTTTTCGTTGGTGATCTCGAAGCCCTCCTTCAGCAGCGAGCCCATCATCACCTCGGCATCGACGAGATTCTTGGCGCACCCCAGCGAGATCATCCCCACCCTCAGTGGGGTTTTTTGTTCAGTTTCACGACTCACCCGGCACCCAAGCTAAGGTTAACCCACACCCAACTCAACCCTGCTCGCCGCTGGGCGCGAGGCAGTCCCGAAAAAATCCGAGCAGTTGCTCGTAGGCAACAGCCTGATCGGTGCGCCCCCTAATGTACTCCCAGATGTCGCCGTCGAGCCGATTGCCATCCGCAAACCACTTCACCTGAGTGGTGAACTCATCGACCGACTTGGCCAAGCGGCCGTTGCAGCCGTCCTTGATGATTTCATTGTAGCCGGAGATGTCGAACGCCACCACCGGCACGCCGAGGCTGTTGGCCTCGCGCGGTGTATAGGCGTACGTCTCGCCCCACTGGCTGGTGCTGATGAACAGATTCGCTCCCTTGTATACCGCCGGCATCGCCATACGATCGACGTGACCGTACATGTGTACATTTTTGTGCATTCGCCCCGCCGCCGCAACCTGGTCGCTTAACTCGCCTTCGCCGCAAATGTGCCACTCGACCTTGTCAGCGTGCGATTGGTTCACTCGATCGACGACCTCGAGCAGTTGCTCGACACCCTTCTGCCCGGTCAACCGACCGGCCCAAAGGATGTTAAACTTTGCGGCGTCCACCGTGAACGGCGGCTTGGTTCGTCCGGCCTGTTCAGCATAGCCGACGGCATCGAACGGGTTCGGAATTTGGACTACTGGATGCTCCGGAAACTGCCGCGCGATCACCCCGGTGTCGCTGCGCGAGATGGTGTGGAACCCAGCGACACCCCTGGCCAGACGCGTGTACAGCGGCGAGGCGTAAAGCAAATTGTGTAGTCGGCTGTGAAGCGTGCTCGCGCCGATGAAACGATGAGGACAGTGGCAACCAAACACCACCGGCGGCACGTTGCGGTAGCCGACGCGCATGCGAAACAAGAACGCCTCGGTGATCTCGTTACGGCTGTAGACTAGGTCATATTGGCCAAGCGCCTCGCGCAGTTCGGCAAACGTGGCGCACTGCACGTATCGCGCCTGGCCAAGCTGCTGCTCGATCGCCTCGCGCGGTTCACGAAAGATGGTGGCACGGTCGAATCGGCGAAAAAAATAGAGCGAGTGCAGCCGCCCGTAGCGGAGGTTGAACGCCTCGTCCATCGTCACGCAGTCGGCCTGCACACCGGGCAACGACGCGAGATGCGCCGCGGTCTGGATGCTAAAATGCTCCATCCCGCCCGCCGTCTCGAGCTGCACAGTGTTGAAAATAGCGATCCGCATTAACGCTTGTCTGCTCCCACGCGCCCAGCGTCCACAGCCGACCCTCCGGTGGCAACCGCATTTTTCAGAATTGCCCCGCGTGGCTGGTTCTCGTTTCATTGGGGCCGCGTGAAAATTGTCATCCTCGACGCTTACACCGCCAACCCCGGCGACCTCGACTGGGACGAGCTCGCCTCGCTTGGCCAACTGCAAACATACGACCGCACTCCCGCCGATCTTGTGATCAAGCGCGCCACCGATGCCGAAATCGTGCTCACGAACAAAACCGTCCTGAGTGCCGAGACGATCGGGCGCCTGGCCAAGCTGCGTTACATCGGCGTTCTGGCCACCGGATACAACGTCGTCGATCTCGGTGCCGCCGAGACGCACGGCATACCGGTCACGAACATCCCGGCCTACTCGACGCCGGCCGTGGCGCAGATGGTTTTTGCACACGTGCTGCACCTCACGCAGCATGTCGCGTCGCACGCGGAAAATGTCCGCAACGGCGACTGGGCCAATTGCCCCGATTTTTGTTTTTGGAATGAGCCGCTGACCGAGTTGAGTGACCGCACGTTTGGCATCATCGGCTTAGGCCAAATCGGCCGCGAAGTTGCCGACATCGCCCGCGCGTTTGGCATGCGCGTGATCGCGTACAACCACCGGCCGCCGCTCGACCTGCCTAACGGCATCGAGATGGTCGGGCTTGATGAAATCTTCGCCGAGAGCGACATCCTTAGCCTGCATTGTCCGCTCACCGACGCAAACCATCACCTCGTCAACGCCGAACGGTTGGAACAGATGAAGCCCAGCGCGTTGCTCATCAATACCGCTCGCGGGCCTCTCGTCGATACCGTCGCCCTGGCCAAGGCGCTGAACGACAGCGAGATCGCCGGAGCCGGTTTGGACGTGATGGAGACCGAGCCGCCGCCCGCCGATCATCCGCTTTACACCGCACCGAACTGCCACATCACGCCACACATCGGCTGGGCCACCCAAGCCGCCCGCCGCCGATTGATCGGCACCGCCGTGGAAAACGTTAAGGCATTCCTCGAAGGCCACCCGCAAAACGTCGTCAACGCCGACCAGTTGGCTTAAGCAAGCGGGCCTTCGGCGATCCAGAGAAGGGTGCCGTTGGGGGTGCGATCGTAAAAGGGCAGCAGATCGGTTGCGGCGAGGTGAATGCAGCCGCGCGACGCCGGTTGGCCAAGCGTTGACTCGTCGCCGACGCCGTGGATGTATACGTACCGCGCATGCGTGTCGACAGAACCACCCTGATTGAAGCCCGGCTCCAAGCCATCAAGCCATAGAATCCGGTGCGCGATCGCGGCGTCCGGCTGCTCTGCGACAGTACCGACGACTTTGCGGCTCTCGAACACCGAGCCGGCGGGCAGGCCACCCCCAATTTTTTCAGCGATGCGATGTAGGCCAAGAGGCGTTTTGTTCGAATCCTCCGCCTGGCCAATGCCGAACCGTGAGGTGGAAATGATCAGGCGCCGCTCCTCGGCGTACCCCCATCCGGCGACCTGCCGAAACTCCGCCATACGCTGGTCAGCCACGCTGGCCCAAAGCAGCGTCGGCGTCGGCTCAATGCCGTTCCGCTCGCATGCCTCCCGGATCGGCTGGAGCGCGGCGGCACTCATTCGAGTGACTTGAGCAGTACTTTTGATTTGCGGCCGCTCTCCTCCGCCACCACCCGACGCGCCTCAGGCAGGTCGTCCAGTGTACCCTCGGTGAAGCCAGCCTTGGACTGAAACCATTTGAACGTTTGCGTCGAGAGCACGAACAGCCTGGCCAAGTCCTTGTCGCAGCCCAGTTTCTCGGCGTACTCGACGAGCTTACGGCCGATGCCCTGGTTTTCGTGCGCAGCGCTGACACACACCGCGCCCAACTCGGCGACGTTGGCCTCCGCAAAAACAGTCAGCGAAAAACAGCCGACCGGATTGCCATCAATCTCGAACAGGTGATACTCGCCGACGTTGGCCTCAAGGTCGGCCAGGCTGCGATCCATCAACTCCTCCGACTCAATGGCACTCTTCGTCAGCGCAAGGATGCTGCCAAGGTCGGACTTTTTCGCCGGGCGAATCTGCCGGTATTCGTTGGCATAGACCAACGTGCCGATGCCGGTGTTGGAGAACACCTCGGCGAGTAGGCCCTCGTGCACGCTGCCGTTGATGAGGTGTACACGCGGGATACCAGCCTGGCACGCGGCAGCGGAGTTGCGCGCTTTGGCCAATTGCTCCGGCTCGAGACTATCCGACTCGTGCTCGAGAATCTGGTCGAGTTCGCCGTTTGGAATCTGCCGGATCACTTCGCCGTTGCGAATCAATCCATCGCGAATGGTGACATAAATCAGCTTGGTCGCCCGCAGTCGCACGGCCACCTCGCGGGCGAGGTCGTCAGAGTTGACGCGGTAGGTGTTGCCCTCGCCGTCGAAGCCAAGTGGCGGGATCACCGGGATGCTTCCCTGCGCCAAAAGGCTCTCCAGGTGGCCAAGGTCAATCCGCTCCGTCTTGCCGGCGAACTGGTGGTCGGCACCGTCAATGATGCCGCGCGGGTGCGCCGTCACGGCGTTGGTTGAGACGCCACGCAGGCCGTTAGCAGCAAAGCCCTCGAGAATATCGTGGGTAAGCCGGTTGGCCGCCGTAAGCGCCAAGTCCAGCGTGGGGGCGTCCACCGGCTCGGTGCCGTCTAGGTCGGACGGCTCGATGCCGCGCTCCAGCGCCATCGCCGCGATCTGGCTGGCCGCGCCATGCACCAACGCCACGCGGATGTTCAGCGAACGCAGCACGGCGAAATCGAGGAGCAGGTTCGGGAAATTCTCGTCACTGACGATCGCGCCATCGACGCTGACGACAAAAATCCTGTCCCGAAACTTCGGTATATACTGTAGAATTCCCCTGAGATCGGTCGGCTTCACTTCGCTCCTTGCGCGCTTGGCCAAGCAGCCAGCGCCTGAGACAGATAAGAAAAGCGATTCCCCGCCGGTTCAACCTATTTCTGCTGCACCACCAGCGCCGCCGTCTCAGTAGGCTTGGCTTCAGGGTCAAACGGGAGGATTTTTGAGAAGGCAAGTGTCTGTACCAGTCCCAGCAACGAGATCGCCGTTAGTAGTACACTCCACGTTTTGAGCGTCTCCTTCTCAGTAAAGCCACTGAGCCGCTGGACCACCCAAAAGCCGCTGTCATTCATCCACGACAACGTGATCGAGCCGAAGCCAATCGCGAGGAAAATATAAAACGGATGATAGTCCAAACCACTTCCGTCACCGAGAATCGCGGCCATCAACCCCACGCCTGTGATCATCGCAACCGTAGCCGAACCCTGAGCAATCCGAATAATCGCGGTCGCCCCCCAAGCCAGCAGGATATAGGAAATACCGTAGCTTTGTGCCAAAGCCTCTATCGTTTCGCCAATACCGGCCAGACGAATCATACCACCAAATGCACCACCCGCGCCAGTGATCAAGATAATCACCCCTGCGGTCTGCAGTGGATCTTCAAGTGCCTTAGCCAAGGTGCTCATCAGCCCACCCTCCAACGGCCGGCTCTCGCGAATCATCTGTGCGGCTAGGGTGTAGATCGCCAGTAGCGCAGCGAGTAGCATCGCGATATTCGGCGAGCCAAAAAACTCGAGATATCGAAACCAAGCCGCGCCACTTACCGTGTCCTTGGCAACCAGATTCAAAATCGAGACTAACGAAATCAACACCACCGGCAGTGCGATTGGCAAAGCCGACAAGAACAGGTTAGGGAGCTCGGAATCTTTTTTATCCACAATCGTCCGAAGCTCACTCGTCGATGCCCCGGCCGCCTCCCGCATTGGAATGTTGAACTTGGCATCGAACCGCTTCGCCAAAAACAGCACCAGCCATGCTGGCAACAGGCTAGCGGCCATACCGGCCATCATCGCAATACCTAAATCCAACTGTAGACCATCTGCAATCATCAATGGCCCCGGTGTCGGCGGTACCATTGAGTGCGTAATCGCACCCGCACCCGCCATCGCAATTACGTAAAGCGTATAGCTTTTTCCCGTGCGCAAACTGAGTGCCCGAGCCAGCGGGATCAGCAGAAAAAACACAGTGTCGAAAAAAACAGGAATCGACAGGAGAAACCCGCTCATCAACAGCACCAAGCCGGCCCGCTTCTCGCCGAAAATTCCCAGCAGCCAGCGCACCACACGATCCGCTGCGCCACTGCCGAGCATGCAAGTGCCGATGATCGCCGCCAGCGCCACGACAAACCCGATTCCCGCAGCCGTGTTACCGAAGCCAAGCAGCGACCAATTCACCGCCAGCAACATGTCATTGGCAGTGTCAGTTGGCGTATCATTCAGAGCCACGCGGCTCTTGAACAGGCCGACATTCTCCGTGGTCATCCCAGGTAATTCCCCAGTCAGCAAACCAGTCAGCACCGCAGCGAAGATCAGTGCCAGAAACGGATGCAACTTAAGCTTGATTATCGTAAATACAATGAAGCCGACACTGATCGCTAGGATGCCCAGCGGCCAATACGAGATGGGGTCAGCGGCTTGAGCCAGAAATGAGTGGGTCATGATGTGCCAAAGGCTATTGTTCGGGTACCGGTAGTCCCTCAAAAAAATACTCTCCGGTCAAGCCTCCACAGGCTTGGCCAAGCACTTGGCCAAGCAGAAAAATTGATCTTGGCTGCCCGGAATCCTCCTAGCAGTGTTCTCGTTAAAACTGGGTTTGGCAGGGTGCGAGGCTGTTGCTCGCCCGACACACATTTGTTAAATGTGTTCTCATTCCCGAGCGATCCCAAACATACCGCTCTAGAATTATGGTGTTTTTCTACCGTTCAATTAGAAAACTTCAGCCGATAAAAGCGCTTGGCCAAGGTTGGCAGTGTTTTGTCTGCGTAGGCTGCCGTAGCGGCTTCCATTGTGATGAATGTCAACATGTGCCATTTTCCTAGGTCGACGCTGTA
>JAKUOU010000094.1 GCA_022451065.1 Pedosphaera sp.
CCGAAGAGTGACACGGTCCTTTTGTTGAGTGAATGCAAAGCCGGTGCTAGTCGGAGTAACGGTTTGGGGCTTGGTTTTTTGATTTTGCAGATAGGCGATGAGGTCGGCGACTTGTTGTGGTTGGAGAATCGCTCCAAAGGTCGGTGGCATGGCGGAAGTCTTAAGGGTTTGGCGGGATTGAATGTCGCGCTGAGCAATCCTAGCCACGGTGCCATTGGCCAAGGCTAGTTTCACGGATTGACCGGTTTCGGCGAGCACAATGCCAGCCACCGTATCACCTGACTTTTTGGTGAACACTCGCAACGCAAAGCCCTCGGTGATTTCCGCGCTCGGCTCGAGGATGGATCGGATAAGCCCATCCGCATCCGCACGGGAGCCGATGTCCGCGAGATCGGGTGCGAAGATATTGCCGTTGTTTTCCAGTTGATGGCAAAGGGCACAGTTGGCACCCCCGCGCGCATGAAAGAGCGCCTGGCCGCGCTCGGCACTGGCATTTTTTAAAAGTGGGAGAACCGCCGCGGCTGTGGTGGGCACGATGGGTGGAGCCAAGAGCTTTGGTCGGATGATAACGAGGTAATTTGACTTGCGTGCCTTCACGCCCTCGGAGTTGCCACCGAGTATGAATTTGCCTGAAGGGAAATCCGCCATGTAGATTCGATGCCGCGCATCGTCGGTACGCAGTTGAAGTTGCGTGGGTTTAAAACGAGCATGCGCCCAAGTGGGCAACCCGCCGCCACGGACGTCATCAGCCAGAAAAACCGTGGACGGATGGCGAAGTGTCAACGTCAGCACTCGGTCACTCCTGGCCTCGGCGTCGTGATTGCGGCCTTGTATGAAAGTTTCGCCAGCAAACCCGGAAGGAAGTTCGAGAATGCGATATCGGCGGTCAACATACGCCAAAGCACCCACCTGCAGCCGTGCCTCGCGATAACCAGACGACTGGTGCGCCTCGATTTTTGACACCACTGAAAGCAACGGCTGGACTGACACCGCCACGTCCGCCGGCGTAACTTTAAGAGATGGTCCCTTGATGATGGCAGCCGCCTTGCCGCCCAGCCGGCGCTTGGCCAATGCCGCAGTTGAGGGGTCCGGGGCCTTGGCCAAAAGCCGCAACGCCTCCGGAGCCAGAGCATCCTCCTCCAGCAAACTCAACAACGCCCCGAGGCGCACGCCCGCGCGTTGGTCGTCCAACATCGCCTTGCGGGCTTCCGCCGGAGCGGTTTCGCGCAATGCGCCCCACGCGGTATAAAACACCATGCGGTCAGTTTCCCGGGCCAACAGATTGAGCACGTCCGCGTGCCAGCTATCATGTCCCGCCTCACGAATAGCCAGCAAAGCCTCGCGCCGTATGCGCGGCTCGGTATCGGTCAATGCCGCGCGCACCGTGTCCGGCAGAGGCAGTCCCCTCGGATGCCGCGCACACCATGCAAGAATGCGCAACGACTGCAGCCGCAGATTCAGCGACTCAGAATCCCGCACCACCGAGCCAAACATCGCATGCAGTCGCGCGTTGTGCGGCTCAATTCGGCCAAGTGTCCAAGCCGCCCACGTCTCGAGACTCGTTTCATTTTTGGCATCATCGCGCAGCGCATCCATCAACGGGCCAATCATCCCTTCCTTGCGCCGCACTAATTCCTCCGAGGCATTCGCGCGCCATACGGGCAAATGACTACCAAGGTCGGCCAGCAATTCACGCACGCTCCACTCCTTTAATGGCTTCGCCCTTTTGGATTCTGGTTTAAAAACAGCTTTCACTCCCTTGGGCCACAGTCGGTAAATGCGGCCTTCATTTTGCTGATTGCCATTGGACATCTTTGCACCGTACTCACGCCCCCAGCTGGAAATCCACACAGCGCCGTCCGGGCCCACCTCGATGTCCACCGGGCTGAACGATCGCCCCTCACTCTTGCCCATCGTGCGCCCGCCGCCGGCATGGGCGAACAAGTCGAATTTTTCCTTCTCCGGTTTCAACCATGCGCCGTCCCACTTGGGGCGGTAAATATAAACCTGCCGGCGTAGCCAATCGTTGATGAGGAACACACCGCGATATTTTTCCGGCCACGAAGGCACGCCGCAAAATATCACGCCCGTACCCGAGCCTTCAAACAGTGGCCCGGCAGCCGGCACAGTGGGCAAATGGCGGTCGCCCCTCCAATCGTAACTCCACGGATGACCCCAGCCAAAATGCGCGCCATAAAAGGGGGAGAAGATTTTGTCGCCATGCGTCTGGTCGTTGTCTGTGCCGAGCCACGTGAAGCCGTCGTCAAAACAGATGTCCCATGGATTGCGAAAACCGCGCGAAAAAATTTCCAGATTTTTGCCATCCTCATCACAACGCAAAATGCCACCCTCGCGCCCCCAGTCATCGGCGGGGTCGTGATAATTTTTCTGGTAATTCGCTGCGTTGAAAATCTTGGGCGCTGGAAAATCCGACGCGTCCGGCGCCTGCACACCCCACAGCTCTCGAAACGCCCTCGGTGCCACGCGGTCGGGCAATTGTGTTAGCCCCTTCGAATTGCCTTTGGACATGTACAGCCGACCGTCAGGCGCCCAGTTCAAGCCGTGCAAGCCGTGCTCGAGATTGCCAAGATCCGTGTAGAGCCGTACATATTCATCGGCCACCTCGTCACCGTCGATGTCGCGCACGACCGTGAGGTCCGGCGCATTGGCCACCCACAGACGACCATTCCTCCACGCGAGTCCTTGGATGCTATTGAAGCCCGTGGCAAAGCGCTTGCGACCATCAGCCACCCCGTCGTGATTTTCATCCAGTAAAATCCAGACTGAATCCCCCGCCGTCTCCAGCTTGGGCGTACGATACTGCGGCCCCATCCCCACGCAGAGCCGCCCCTTCGCATCAAACGTAATCGCACACGGATTCCGCACCAGCGGTTCTCTGGCGAAAAGCTTGACCTCAAGATCATCCGACACTATCGGAAAATCCGCCGGCGCTGCAGCCAGCGTGCTCAGGAGAAAAATTAACGGCAATAAACGCATCATCCCTTCGCGCGATACGCCTCAATGATGGCGGCATTGTCGGCTGAAGCAAACCCCAATTCCTCAGCACGCGCCAGCAACTCGCGGTGCGCCGCGCTGAGCGGTGTTTTGGCCTCCAATTTCGCCGCCAGTTGTAGAATCAAACGTACATCCTTATGATGTTGCGCCAATCGCGCCTGGGGTGGTTCGTAATTGCGCGCCGTCATCTTTGACCCCTTTGTCTCCATCACGCCCGAGGTCGCTGGCGTCTGCTTTAATATTTCCAGTGCCCGCTTCGCCTCAAACCCCAATGCCTCCGCCAAGTTCAATCCTTCCGCCAACGCCGCCCGGTTCAATCCGAGAATTAAATTGTGCACCAATTTAAACCGCGAACCCGCTCCAACGCCACCCACATGAAAGCGTTTTTTAGCTAAGGTCGAAAAAATAGGTTCCTGTGCCGCCACCACATCCGCCTCACCACCCAGTAGCAAAACCGCTTTCCTCTCGCGCATCTGCACGCTGGAGCCGGCTACGTTTGCTTCGAGATAACTTGCACCTTTTTTAGCCAATCGTACGCCCAAAGCTTCGATTTGTTCCGGATCACCCGTGGTGGTGTCTAGGATACAATGCCGCGCCGCGATTACATCAATCACGTCATCGATCACAGACGCCACTACGTTACTGTTAGGCAAACTCAGGAAAACTGTATCGCACTGTTCAAAAACAGCCGAAGCGCTGGGAAATAGATGGACTGCTCCGGATTGAGTTTGCGCAATGTCGTATCCATATATTTCAAACCCAGCGCATGCCAAGCAGTCACTCAACGCTTTGCCAAGAAGACCAATGCCAATAATACCCACTTGACCCTGCATTATTTCAGAAGCTGATGACTCAGGCGGTAAGAATCGTTTAGGCGATCCACTACTAAAAGCTGTAATGCCTTCATCTTCCTGCTTTTGGCCATGTATTTTGAGTCGGTTTCATCGACTGTTTTTTAGCCGCTTCTCCTTGCCTGCTCTTTGCTTGATCTTGGGCGCCTCAAGCCCGTCATCGGGCTGGTTCCACAATCGGTAGGGATCATCGAGGCGACGCATCTCGACCAACAGCAAGGCTTCCATTTCCTTGAGCTTCGCAGTGTACTTCGGATTGCCGGACAGGTTCACCTGATTGTTTTTCGGCCTGATGCCAGTCAACGCAATCACCCTGGGATTGTTATGTTCCTTGATGAACTCGTGAGGGTTTTCTCTTAGGTTGAATAGCTGGGTGTGCCGGACGCCTGTCTTGTCCACTTGATACTTCGTCAATTTCCAGTCGCCCTGCTTGACACAGCGTGTCCCCGGCCGGCCGCCGCCGCAGTACACACCGTAAAGGACGTCACGAACCATTTCCTTTTTCCCCTCAAGCACGGGTTTGAAGCTGATGCCTTCCGAGGTGGCCGGAGCAGGGATGCCGGCCAGGTCACAAAACGTGCCCAGGACATCGAGCAGATAAATGTTTCCCTTCGCCCGAGACCCAGCCTTAATGCCAGGCCCCTTCACAATAAATGGAATGCGCCAGGTATGATCATACATATTCTGCTTACCCTGCAGACCATGCCGACCAATAGCCATGCCATGGTCGGCGGTGTAAAAGATGTATGTGTTATCTAGTTCACCCATTATCTCGAGCTTCTTCAGCACCCGACCGATCTGAATGTCGATATTTTCACTACAGGCAAACTGCCGGCCGATCTCATTTCGGATTGTGCGCTCATCACGCCGCTGCCAAACGCCCTTGACCCCCACCTCATCCCGGACGGTGGTATGACCGTGATCGAAGGGATGTTCGGGAAGATAATTGACGGGAAGTGCCGGCTGTTTGACGTTGGCGGGCGGAATGGCATCCTTGTCAGCATGATTGATGGCCCCATACTTGGACAATAGCTCTGGTTTGCCATCACGCGTATCGTGCGGATGGGAAAAACCGAAATAGATCAAGAAGGGATCGGTATCCTTGGCTGATTCGCGTTCATTCAGATAAGCCAGAACCTGTTCGGCGTGCCAGGCGCTTCCCCTTTCATCGCTAGCTCCGCGCCGGGTTCCATCTCGTCGCACCCGAAAAAGCTTATTGGCTGCCTCGTAACTGTTGCCATTCTTGCAGGTACGCATTGTATCGTAACCGGCCCGATTAAAGACCGCAGGTAGTGTGTATTTGACCAAATCAGGCGGGACCATTTTCGGATTGTTCACGTGCGGGTTCATGATCCGACCGGACTTGTCGGGAACATGCCATAGAGTGCGACCGCTCATGATCATGTGGCGCGAGGCCGTGCACACGCCCCCAACCCACGAGCCCATGTGATGCGCTCCGTCAAACACCATCCCTTTTGCTGCCAGCCGATCGATATTCGGCGTCTGAAGCTCTGATCTCGGATTGTAGACCTTCAGGTCGAATGGCGACTGGTCATCAGCAATGATGAATAAAATGTTAGGCCGCTTCCCGGCTGCCTTACTGGTTTCAATCGTGCCTACGGAAAACAGCAAAGTGAGCATCACTGTTGTGATCGTCTTCATGGTTTATTTCTTTTTAGGTGCAAATCCTTTGTCTTCTTTATTCCTCTTATTTCGTTTCTTCGTTGCTGATTTACCGAACGGAAGTTCAAATTCATTTTTCTGCACCGGGCCCGGTGTGCTGCGGCCGCGGTCGATGTAGCTTTGCATCAACTTATGCAATCGTTCCGCTACTTCCGTATTGGCCTTGAAACGGTCCCTGGTTTCACTGATGTCATACTTCAAATTATAGAGCTCACGCTTGCCGTTACGATACATGACGAGTTTCCAAGGCCCCTGTCGAATCGCCAGGCCAGCAGGTGCCTGATGTATGGTCGCCTCACGAATTGGCCCGGTCGTTTTCCCAAGCAACCCGGGCAAGATACTCACGCTGTCCTCGGCAGCGTCGGGGGGTAAATCATCACCAATGATGTCCGCGCAAGTCGCAAAAAGATCGTTCAAGCAAATGACATCGTGGTTCACGGAGCCAGCGTTAATTTTACCCGGCCAACGGGCCACGAAAGGTTCCCGGTGGCCGCCTTCGTAAATGCTGCTTTTGGCCTCCCTCAATGGAGGATAGGGCCGTCTGGCCGCGCCGTTGTCGCCGGTGGCAATGAGAAGGGTATTCTTTTCCTGACCGGTTCGTTTCAGCGCATCCATGATCTGGCCCAGCATGTGATCCCCCTGATGAACCCAGTCGGCGTATTTGCCCTCCTTGCCGGCCATCCCACTCTTGCCGACAAACTCGGCCGCCGGAACAATCGGACTGTGGGGCGGACACATGGGGAAATAGAGGAAAAACGGCTTCTTCTCCCTGGAACGCTCCTCGATGTACTTGACGGCCTTGGCGATCATCAGTGGCTGGTTCTCGATCGCTTTCACGTTGGCCACCACCCTGTCCTGTTCAATGATCGAGCCAATATTACGGGCATGGGTGAAGCCGTAGAAATAATCAAAGCCGAGCGCGTTCGGGCCATCGGTGAGCTGGGCGCCAATGGGAAGCTGCTTTTCCGTGCCCGGCATTCCATCAACCCACTTCATACCGAGATGCCACTTGCCGATGCAGGCAGTATGGTAGCCCCGCCCCTTGAGGAAGGAGGCCACCGTGAGACGGCTCTTGGGAATGATCGGGGCAGAGTAGGTCTTCAGCACGCCAAACTGGCCAATGCGCGATGGGTAGCGGCCGGTCAGCACACCGTAGCGGGTTGGCGTGCAGTTGGCTGCCGCCGAGTGTGCGTCGGTGAAGCGCATGCCCTCCTTAGCCAAGTGGTCGAGATTGGGCGTCTTGAAGGCCGAATCAGCCCGGTAGGACTTCGGCTGGCCGTAGCCGATATCATCGAAGAGAACGAAAACAATATTGGGAGGCTGCTTCGCCTCGGCCAAAACCACCAGTGGTAGCAACAAAGCAATCAGAGTTGGATAATATCTAATCAACGGAGATTTCCACAAGAACAGTGGCACTTATCATTGCTACCCAACTTTTAATTCCGGAAAACGTGCTGGCGCATTCTTCCGGTTCAACGCCCGTACAACTTGATGTTGTCGAAGTCGTTCATGTCGTCGAACGATCCGATACCGATGCGACCTTTGCCAAAGGTTTTGTCGACCACGCTCATGTGCGGTTTGCTCATGTCGTCAAAATAAACTTCGATGGTACCTTTCTTCGTGTCGCGGACGACTTTGATCTTGTGCCACGTCTCATTTTTCCACGGTGTTTTGTTTTTGTTTTCGGTCATGGCTTTGCGTGGAGCATCCTTCACGATCATGATTTGCCCGCTGTGCGGGTCGGGGTTTGCCCCAAAGTGACAGTAGTAAAAATGCTCGGCGTCCTGCCAGTTGAAAAACACGCAACAGTCGCGATGTCCCCCGGTGTCCTTAGTGCTTTTCACATCGAATGTCAGCACGAAGTCGGCGATGTTCACATCTTTGATGAGAGCTATGTGATAGGGACTGCGGACTTTCGGCTTGTAGTCACTGTTGCGTCGATTGATCCCAAAAACGTGGTTGCCGTCGACCTTGCGATGGGTCCAGCTTTTTTTGTCCGTGACCTCCCATCGTTTGTGCCCCTTCTCGAAGTCCTCCTTAAATATGAGCGGGAGTTTTTTCTTCGATGCCTCCTCCGCTTGACCAAGTGCTACGAAGGAAAGAAAAGCAGTTGCCAGTAGAAGTTTGGTAGCGCGCATGCGTGGAACCTACCTAAAGCCTGCTACGCTGCCACTTAAAAAATAGCTCAGCGCCTGGCCTTCGGTTTGCGCAGATCAGACACGGGTTCGGCATCTTGGCTAAACTTTAGCCGGTCGCGGAGCTTCGCGAGATGAGCTTGCGCGGATTCTCGCATGGCCAAGTTGGTCCATTCGTTGGGGTCGTTTTGATGGTCGTATAATTCCTCGGTGCCGTCCGCATATCGGATATAGCGCCAGCGCTGGGTTCGGAGGGTGTGGTTGTTTCTGCCGTAGGTGCTGATTGCTGGATGATCCCATTTTGCCTTGGGGTTTTTGAGCAACGGCAGAGCGCTTTTCCCATCGTAGTACGAGCGGTTTTTAATGCCGCAAAGGTCAAGGAGTGTGGGGTAAAGCACCGTGAGGTCGACCGGTGTTTCGCAGCGGGAGCCAGGTGTACCAATACCCGGTGCCGAGATGATAAACGGCACGTGGTTCGCTTTTTCCCAAAGGACGAATTTCTCGATGTGATCTTTTTCCCCTAGATGAAACCCGTGATCGGACCAGAGAACGATAATGGTGTTTTTTGCAATGGGGCTCTGATCGAGCGCATCGAGAAGACGCCCGACTTGAGCGTCAGCAAATAGACAGCAGGCGGCGTAGGCCCGGATAAAATCGTCGTAGGAACCCGGAATGCGTTTGTCGAGTGCGGACATGCCGTTCCAAAACCATTTTTTGTTTTGCATCAGCTTGAGCGCGCCAGCGGGAAGGTCATTCCAATCACTTTCGAGTCGGGTGGGGGTTGGGATCTCCGAAAGTTTGGCATGATATTTTGGTGGGGCGAAAAAGGGCGAGTGAGGTTTGAAGATTCCGCAGGCCAAAAAGAGCGGTTTGTCGATCGGGGAGGAAGTCAATGAGCGGATGCAGTACTCCGTAGTACGAAAGTCGATGGTGTTTTTTTCGTCACTTGGCCAAGCACCCCAGTCGGTGTTGCGGGAACCGTAGTTGGGTGCTCGGTTTAATTTCTTGGGCGGCATGTTTTGTGGAGCCATCGAAAGAAAATCATCAAACGAAGCGTCGTCGTGAAATGCTCCGTTGAAATGGTGGTGGAAAATCTTCCCCGCTCCGCGAACCGAATAGCCTGCCAACTGGAATTGCTGCATCAGGGTTCGTCGCTTAGGCAAAGCCCTGCGCCAATCGCTATTGTTGCCGTAAACACCGCTGGTGCTAGGGCGGAGTCCTGTCAGTGTGGCCACTCGGGATGGATTGCATGCAGCGGAAATGCAGTAGGCATTGGTGAATAGCGTGCCGCGCTTGGCCAAGCGCTCAAGGTTTGGGGTTTTGATTGGCGACCGCGAATCGAGCAGCGAGATCCAGTCGTTCATGTCGTCAATAACGATGAACAATACATTCGGCTTGGCTGCCTCGACCTTGGCCAATGTGGCCAGCAGGCAAAGGATCAGCACGGCAATCCGTTTCATTTTACTTTTGAGACTCAATATGGCGCTTCAGGCGCGGGCCGTATTCGGGGCGCTTAATCCATTCGGAAAAATACGGGCGATATGATTCTCTCTCCCACCAAAAAATCCGCGGCGGCTGTGGAGCGACTTTTTTCTCGCGATAATCCTGCCCGTTCACACTGGCAGTCACCGAGTCGTCGATTGCTTTGAGCCTTTTGCGAAGACGATTGGAGATCCTGGGTTCTTTCTTAACTAGGTTGTCTTGTTCGCCCATGTCGTTGGCCAAGTTGTATAGTTCGTAACGAGTTTTGCCATTATCCGGAAACGAAATCATTTTGTAGTCGTTGTCGACAACCACAACACGTCCACGGCTTCGAAAGGGCAACGGCTTTTGGCGAGGACCCAGTTCTTTTAAAAACAACTTGGCCAAGCTCATCCCGTCCTGAGGTTTAAGCAGGTCTGATTTTTCCAAGCCGGCAACCTCGGCGATGGTCGGAAAAATATCAACTGCACCTGCCGGATGTTTGGTGACACGAACTTTGCTGATACCTTTCGGCCATTCAATGATTGCCGGCACGCGAAGACCACCCTCATACATACTGCCTTTGAAACTCCGAAGACCACCAGTCGTAGGCGGGTCGAGCCTTGGCAGTCCCCCATTGTCGCTCATAAACCAAACCAACGTGTTTTGAGCCACACCCATTTCGCGCAAGCCTTTGCGCAACATGCCGATGCTGCGGTCCATTGCCACCAACTCACCGTAATGTTCCTGTGCTTTTGGGCTCAATTTCGTGAACGACTTTTTGTCTACTTTGGCTGCAATCCAAGGATCGTGAGGGGTGCCGTACCAAATCACCGTGAAGAACGGCTTATTTGCTCTCGCATTGGTTTTGATGAATTTCAATGCTTCATTAACAATGATTTCCGACGAGTCGCCTGAGTATTCCTTAATCTTACCTTTGCGACTCATAATCGGGTTGCGATCGAAAAAGTTTGTAACCGACAACCATTCGTCGAAACCAAACGCCCCGGGATGATGAGAGTCATCCCTGAAGATCGGAGCACCCGGCCCACGAAGCCCGTTGAGGTGCCACTTTCCAAAGTGGCCGGTCGCGTACCCTGCCCTTTTCATCGCTTGGCCAAGCGTCTTCTCCTGACTTCGAAGGGCGTAGCCGTGATCAAAAACTCCAGTGCGATCATGCGTGCGCCCGGTCAAAACCGTTGCGCGAGTCGGAGAACAAACAGGCCCGCCGGCATAAAATCGATCAAAACGCAGCCCGTTCTCAGACATCTCATCCAAGTGGGGTGTCTTCAGCACCGGATGATTCATATAGCCCATCTGCCCCCAACCCTGATCATCCGCCATTACCAAAACCACATTCGGCTTGGCTGCAGATAGACTATTGATCGTAAATAGTAGAGGGATAAAAAGTAGGACAAGGTTCTTCATAGATAAATCATATTGTGTCAGTCGTGATGGGCAGCTTTATGAGCCGCCTTGATAATGTGTACCTCGTGTTTTGGTTTTAAAACGGTAGATCTAGCAAAACCACTGATATACATGTACTCATGAACGAATCCGGCAAAGTGTTTGCAATCCGACCGCTTGGATTGCGATGACATTACCGGCGACGTTGAATTGGAGGACAAGGGGGGATTCATGCCATTTTAAATACCGCTTGACCGGGCACGAATTATCACTTGGCTGGCTTTTGCCAAGGGATGCTTCCGGCGTGTTGGTAGTGACGACGGAGGGCGGCAGCCAGTTCGGCGAATTTTTTTCGTTTTGTTTCGGCCAAGTTGTTTTTTTCCATCGGATCGGTTTTCAGGTCATATAATTCGTACGGCTCGAAGGGGGAGTTGTGAACGAGTTTCCAGTTGCCCCGACGAAAGGCATGGTAATCCTGCCCGTTGTAGCGCAGGCCGCCTTCGCGCCGGACGAACACCAAGTCGCGGTCGAAGTTTTGAGTCTCGCCGAGCATGGTCGGCAAAATACTTTTTCCTTCGACATAGTCGGGCACCCTAGCTCCGGCGGCTGCGCAGGCGGTGGGGTAGAGATCCATGGTAATTCCCACAAGATTGCTACTGGTGCCTGCCTTGATTTTACCAGGCCAAACGGCGCAGGTTGGCACTTTCAGGCCGCCCTCATACATGTCCTGTTTGCCCCCACGATGATTACCATTGGTGCCGGCAACACTCACTTGTCCCCCGTTGTCACTGGTGAAAATGGTTAGCGTATTTTCGTATTGGCTATTCCTTTTAAGTGTCTCTATGACTTGGCCG
>JAKUOU010000095.1 GCA_022451065.1 Pedosphaera sp.
TCAGGATATGTTTCACGCGCGGCGAGCACCTCGTCGATCGTGCCGCACGGCAGGATGCCGATCGCGCCATTGGCCAAGGCCACCGTCATCGTCGAGGTCGCCCGCAACACATCGAACACCACGCAACAAGTCGTACTCAGGTCGCGCCCCGGCAGCGATTCAAACTCAACCGGCGACAACAACACATCCAGCTTGGGTAAATCCATCTTAGGGCTACTTCAGTTTCAGGTGAACGCGCGCGTGGTGGAACAGGTACTGCTGCGCAAAACCAGCGTACGGGCCAAAGTGCGTGTCGGCAAACTTACGCAGCTGCTTGGCGCCTAGCCGGCGCTTGGGGAAGTACAGCTGCTGCAGTGCGCGCTCGATCCACACGTCCACCGGGAACACTTCCTGATGGCCGCCAGCGAAGAGCAGCACGCAGTCGGCGATCTTTTGGCCAACACCACGCAGTTTCATTAATTCTTCACGTGCATCGCTGCTCGTCATCGTGGGCAATCGTTGCCAGTCAATTTTTTCGTCGAGAATATCGCGCGCCGCGCCGAGCAGGTTTGGTGCGCGAAAGCCAAGTTTGCACTCGCGTAATTCTTTTTCTACACACGCGGCGATCACCTCGATGGTTGGAAATGCAAACGCCGGATCGTCGCCGCCGGAGGCAATCGGCTCTCCATACCGTTTACTTAGCAGCGTGATCATTTGCCGAATCTGAACAATTTGCTTGGTCGCAGACAGGATGAACGACGCGAGGCATTCCCAGTAATCCTGCCGGAGCAGGCGCAGGCCAGGGAAGGTGCCGACGGCGTTTTGCATCGGTTCGTCATCAGGGAACGTGGCAAGCGCTTGGCCAAGGTCGAAGTGCAATTGCAGATAATGCTCGAGCCAAGCCCAGTCGCGGACCGGCTTGGCCGCCTCGGCTGCAATACCGCCTTTGGTCAAGCGCAACCGAACCCAGCGACCCCCGATCACGCCTTCCCATGCTTGGCCAAGCTGCTGCCAGCGAAAGGCTTGGCCACTCGACAGTGTGGCATCGAGGTCGTAGTCGCGGACGTGAAATGTTTTACGCAGATCGCCCACTTGGCCAAGCGAGTGTGGAGTTACTTTGCAACCGGCCCGGTGCTTTGGCGCACCAGCACCTCGGCGAGGAGTCGCTGCGGCTCCGGCCGTTCGCCGGCAAGTAGTTTGAGCATGGTGTCGAACGCCGCCATGCCAAGCCGGAACTTGGGCTGTCGAACTGTCGTGAGCGGCACGCGGTAATGCTCGCTGGTCAGGATGTTACCGAAGCCGGCCACCGACAAGTCGCCGGGAATCTTCAGTCCGCGCTCGAGGAAGACATTCGCCGCGCCGATGGCGACGAGGTCGTTGACAGTTTGCACCGCCGTTGCTTTGGCTTGTTCCTCGAGGAAATGTTCCGCGGCATTCGTGCCCTCGGCGATGGTCATGCCGGCGTTGAAAACAAGGCCGGGATCCTCGTCGATGCCGTTCTCGCGCAGGGCGCGTCTGTAGCCTTCCTGCCGTGAGATTGCCCGTGCCGAGAATCGTGGCCCGGCGAAAAACGCGATGCGCTTGTGTCCGAGGTCGATGAGGTGTTGTGTCAACCCAAACGCCGACTCGTTGCCGAGTGACTGCACGTTGACGAAGTTGGCGCAGAACTCTGCCAGCGGCCCCATGATGACAGTCGGGATGCCGCTCTGCTGCAGTTCCTGATAGGCTGGCACATCCGGGTCGTTGCGGTAGACGGGTGAGAGGAAAATGCCATCGACGCGGCGCGAGAGAAGATTGCGTAAAATCGTTTCCTCACGCTCGGTTTGGTTCCACGAATGGGCAAGCACCAGTTCATAGCCGTGCTCGAGCGCGCGTTGATCGATGGCCATCACGATGCGCGCAAAGATCGGGTCGGTGGTGGCCGGGATCACCAGCCCCAGCAGCCTGGTTTTCTGATTGCGCAAACTGCGAGCGCCGAGGTTCGGTGTATAGCCCATGCGCTTGGCCAAGTCGCCGATGCGCAGCTTGGTCTTGGTGGCGATGTCCGGAGCATCGCGCAACGCCTTGGAGACAGTCATTACTGAAACACCGGCTTCGCGGGCTATGTCCTTGAGTCGAACCATGGCTTCAGGCGTGCGACCCCATCCACTGCAGCTTCTGCCTTAGGGTCTGGAAAAACGAAGTCTCCGGCAACCGCGCCAGCTTCACCGTGCGGCGGCTGCGGTTAATTGTCACCGGGCTGTCGGCGTCGAGCCCCACGACATCCCAGCCATCGGCTGACAGGGTGGCTTCACGTCGTCGATCGAGCATTCGCACCTCGACAGTTGATTGCTGGCTGACGATGACCGCGCGGTTCGAAAGGGTATGCGGGCAAATGGGCGTGATCGCGAACACGCCGGCATCCGGTGCGACGATCGCCCCGCCGGCTGACAGCGAGTAGGCGGTCGAGCCGCTCGACGTGCTTACCACTAGGCCGTCGCAGCGGTATGTCGTCAGCACTTCACCATCGACCTTCACCTCGACACGAATCATTCGGGGCACCGCACCGCGACTGATGACGATATCATTCATCGCGTTGAGCCGGAACGACTCGCCGTTTGCTTCCCCCACGGCCGAGAGCAGTGTGCGCGACTCGATGGAAAACCCACCCGTGGCGATCACCTTGATCGCATTGGCCAGATCCTTGCCGGAAGCCGACGTGAGAAAGCCCATGCCGCCGATGTTCACGCCGAAGATCGGTGTGCCGGAGCCTGCGGTGTCCCGCGCCCAATGCAGCATCGTGCCGTCGCCGCCAAACACCATGATCAGGTCTGCCGAGCGGCTTAGCGCGCCGAGGCTGGGCTGCGTTGGCAGCTTCAGCCTGGCCAGGCGCGCTGTGGTTTCATCGGTGAGCGGCCTCATCCCTGCCGCTGCCGCCAGTTTGAGAGCGCGCTGGACAATTCGCCGGGCGGCCGGTTTGTCAGAATTGGCCACAAGGGCGATTTTTTTGACTGGCTTGTTCACCTGTTCAGCAGGACAAGAAATTCTTTGTTGCCGGCCGGGCCAGTTAACGGCGACTCGATCTCGGCAACCCATTCCAGCGGCGACTCGTCATTCACGAACGCGTGCAACTCATCGAGCACACGGCGGTGCACCTGCGGGTCGCGGATCACGCCCTGGCCTTTGTCCGCTTCTGCCTTGCCGGCCTCGAATTGCGGCTTCACCAGCATGACCACCTGTCCGCCGGGCGGCAGCAAATCTACGGTTGCAGGCAGAATCTGTCGAAGCGAAATAAAGGAACAATCAACCACCGCCAGGTCGAACGGCTCGAATGGCTGCGGGAAACTTGCCGGTGTGAGGTGTCGTGCGTTCGTTCGCTCCATCACATGCACGCGTTCGTCGTTGCGTAGCGCCCACGCGAGCTGCCCCTGGCCGACGTCCACCGCTGCCACCATGGCCGCGCCATGTTGCAGTAGACAATCGGTGAAACCGCCGGTTGAGGCGCCAAGATCGATCGCCCGTAGCCCGGCGGCCTCGACGCCGAATGTCTCGAGCGCGTGCTCGAGTTTGTGGCCGCCCCGGCTCACGAACTTGTCCGTTGCCGCGAGTGTCACCTCATCGCTTGGTTTTACCTTGTCGCTAGCCTTGGCTGCTCGCTGGCCGTTGACCAGCGCTTGCCCGGCCATCACGGCACGCTTGGCCTTCTCGCGGCTCTCGCACAGCCCGCGCTCGACCAGTGCCAAGTCCAGCCGTGCCAACTTTGCCGGCTTGGGCGTCAATTGATTCTTCTCCATGACGGGGGAACGGGTTGCTCCCGCGCCTCTTTTAGTCAGAATGTGCGCCGTGCCGCAAGGAGCGAACCCACTCGCCGGGATGATCCGTGCTGAAATTGACGACGACGGTCCTATGCCGTTCGCGCGGTTCATGGAGTTGGCGTTGTATCATCCGGAGTTCGGTTATTACGAAAAAGAGGCTAGCCAAGTCGGCCGCCAGGGCGACTTCGTCACCAGCGTGAGTGTTGGTGCGGCGTTTGGCCAACTGCTTGCATACCGCTTTGCCAAGTGGCTCGAGGCGATCGACGGGCCGGTGCAAGTCGTTGAGGCCGGCGCGCATGACGGCACGTTGGCGGGCGATATCCTGGAATGGCTGGCCGCGAACGATGAGCCACTGTTCGCGCGGTTGCGGTATGTGATCACCGAGCCGTCTGCCAAGCGGCAGAGCTGGCAGGCCAAGCGCTTGGCCAAGTTCGACGCACAGCTCGAGTGGCGCGACTCGTTGACTGGCGCACCGGAGATTCGCGGCGTCATCTTCTGCAACGAGTTGCTTGATGCATTTCCAGTGAATCGCATCGGCTGGAGCAAGGCCGAGCGCGGCTGGTTCGAGTGGGCGGTCGACTGGCGCGACGGCGCATTCTGCTGGGAGCCGATCGATGGCGGCGGAGCGGCTTGGCGGTCTTTGCTCCCCGCCTGGCCAAGTGCATTACTCGACGTGTTGCCGGATCAGTACACCACCGAGTTGTCGCCGCAAGCCAACGCGTGGTGGCGCGCTGCCGCCGACCAGTTGGCTGTCGGGAAATTAATCGCGCTTGACTACGGTTACGGCCCGGACGATTGGCCTACCGCAAATCAGCCGGATGGAACGGTACGCGGCTACCGGTGCCAAAAACTCGTCGATGATGTTTTGACCGACCCCGGCGAGCAGGATCTCACTGCCCACGCTAACTTCGGCTTGGCCAAGCAGAGCGGCGAGGCGGCTGGTTTGCAGACTGAGCTTTTCACTTCACAGGAACGATTCCTCAATGGTGCATTCGCCGAGATGCTCCAGTCGGCTCCGGCGCTTGGCCAGGCGCTGGATGTGCGCCAGCTGCAGGCGCTCACCCATCCGGCACACATGGGTCGCCCGTTCCGTGTGCTGGTTCAGTCCCGTTGAAGTTCAGATCAAAAAAATGTCCAAACAGCGGCGGGGGCGATGACGAGCGCGGGGAGGTAGTCGGCCAACTGGATCCGGCGAATTTCCAGCAGTAACAGCGGGATGCACAGCACGATGAAGCCGCCGGTCGCTGTCATGGAATCGATCAATAATCCTGCCTCGGGCAGCGCGTCGAGCCATTGTTTCACCACGGCGGCCAGCAGCGTCAATGTGCCTTGATAGACCAGCACCGGCACAGCGGCAAAAAGAACGCTCCAACCGAAGGTGGTGGCAAAGGTCATCGTCGAGATGCCGTCCATCACCGACTTGATCGCGAGGATTTGGATGTCGCCGGTGAGCCCGTCCTGGATCGACCCGAGCAGCGACATCGGTCCCACGCAAAACAACAGTGTGCAGGTGACAAAGCCCTCGCTCGGCGGATTTTTTTCATCCTCCTTTTGCGCGGCGGCAGTGAACTTTTTTCGTGCCCATGCACCGAGGTTGTTGAGCCGCCGTTGTATGCCGAGCTTGCCGCCGAGCCACTTACCGGCGCTTAGTGAGAGCATCACCACGATAAACAGGGACACGCGCATCAACCAGCCGCGCGCCGGTTGACCCGGGTAGTTGCCGGACAGGCCGTTCCAGATCATCATAAAGCCGATCACGAGCGACACCAGCGCAATGGCAGTCTTCAGATTTTGCTGCGTTTTTTTCGAGATATTCCGGAAAATAAAAAGCCCGGCGAGCCCTCCGAGGAGGATGCAGGCGGTGTTGAGGATGGTGCCGAGGCCGGTCACGCGCGGAGGTTGGGCGACTCCGTTGCGGGAGACAAGGGCAATGCCGACGGCGGCAGGTTCAGTGCCGCCAGCCAGCCGGCTGCCTTGTTGAGTGTTTCCTCGTATTCGGCGGCCGGGTCGGAGTCGGCCACGATGCCGGCGCCAACGTGAAACCACGCCGCGCCGTCCCGGCAAACCGCCGTGCGGATGAGGATATTGAACTGGCTTTCGCGGTTGAAGCCAAGGTAGCCGAGGCAACCGGTGTACGGCCCACGGGAGACCGGCTCGAGTTCGTCGATGATTTCCATCGAGCGAATCTTCGGTGCGCCAGTGATGCTGCCACCGGGGAAGCAGGAGGCAAGCGCGTGCAGATGCGTGACACCGGTCCGCAACCGGCCAGACACAGTGGACACGAGGTGCTGCACCTGGGCGAAGCGCTCGAGCTTGGCCAGATCCGGCACAGTCACCGAGCCGTATTCGCAGAACCGGCCAAGGTCGTTGCGAAGCAGGTCGGTGATCATTACCAACTCGGCCCGGTCCTTGGCGCTGGTCTGCAACTCGTAACCCAGCCGGGCGTCGAGATCGGGCGAGGTACCGCGCGGGCGCGTGCCCTTGATTGGCCGGGTGGTGACGTGGTCGCCGCTTAACCGCAGGAACTGTTCCGGCGACGAGCTGGCGAGCTGGAAGTTACCGCACTGCATGAACGCCGAGAACGGTGCGGGCGACGCAGTGGCCAGGCGCTGAAACAGCGTCCAGCCATCGACTCCCACCTTTGTAGCCAGACGGTGCGTGAGGTTGGCCTGATAAATGTCGCCCCGCCAAATGTAGTCGATGATCCGCCGCACGCCGTTGCAATAGTCATCGCGCGTCATCGTCGAGCTGACTTGCGGCGTCGTCACTTGGACAGGAGGCGGCTCGGCGTCGGGCGCTTGGCCAAGTGTAGCGAGATGCTCGAGCCAAAACTCCACCGCCGCTTCGGCGCGTTGGTTGCAGCGATCACCTTCCTCGCCCAAGCCGGTGGAGATGAGCCACACCCTGTCGATTTTGTGATCGAACACGACTAGGCTGTCGTAAAATCCAACGCTACATTCCGGCAACTCAAGGTCGTTGCGGGTTGTCAGTGGCAGGTGTGGCTCGACAAATTGTTTTAACTCATACCCGAAGTAGCCAAAGCAGCCGCCGAGCGGAAACGGCAGGTCGATCTCCTCAAGCAACTCGTAGCGGCCGGCCAGGCTCTCGAGCAGTTTCCATGGGCTACCGAACAGCGTGCGGTGGCCGGCGGCCGAATCGATTTCGCAGCGCGAGCCGTAAGACTCAAACCGCAAAAAAGGTTTCGCGGCAACCAGGCTGAAGCGTTCGCCGTGATCCATCGTGCCGGAGCGCAGCAGGAGGGCGCCCGGCTCGGCTTGGAGCCGGGCAGTGAGCGATTCGGGCGTGTGCTGCGTTTCAATTTCCTGGATCAACGGGCTGGTCATTAGCGGTTAAAGTTCGAGTAATTTACGCAGACCACGATTGCTCTTAAGCGGGCTGACGAGCGAGAGGCAGAGGCGCTCCGGCTGAAAAAAATCGCGCGCGACGCGGCGGATGTCGCCTGGTCGGATCTCGTTGAGTCGGGCCTTGATTTCATCCGGCGGGATGATCTGCTCGAAGCCCAGCAACTGTTCGCCGACCCAGTTCATCTGGCTCTCGGTGCTCTCGAGGCTGAGTTCAAGCTGGCCGATGAGGTAGTCGCGGGCACGCCGCAACTCGCCAGCGGCCGGTGGTTTTTCGCGGAGGCGTCGCAGCTCGTCGAGGGTCAGCTTGAGCGCCTTTTGAGTATGGGCCGTGTCGAGGCCGGCGGCGATCGTGAGGCTGCCGGTGTCGTGATAAAAGTTCGGTGTCGAGTAGATACTGTAGGCCAGGCCGTGCTCCTCGCGGATGGATTGGAATAGGCGCGAGCTCATGTTCTCCCCCAGGATCACGTTGGCCAGCCGCAGGGCAAACCGTCTTGGGTCGTGCCGTGAACAGGTGCGGATGCCCAGTGCCAACTGCGTCTGCTCCATTTCGCGGGTGAAGAGCTTGATCTGTGGACGTACTTGGCCGTTCACGGCGGGGAACCAGCTCGACCGGCTCCCGTCAGGGACGTGCCTGGCCAAGCGTTTGGCTAAGTCAATCAGATCACGGTGGCGGATGTCACCGGCAGCGACCACGACTGTGGATCCGCTGACATAGTGGCGTGTGTGGAAGCCGGCCAGTTCGCTGCGGCGTGTGCGGTTGAGGCTGCGCTCGTTGCCCGCGATGGATCGGCCAAGTGGCTGGTCGGGCCAGAGCGTTTCGTCGGACAACTCGAGCACGTGATGGGACGGCTGATCAAGTGTCATCGCGATTTCCTCCTTGATGACACGACGTTCACGGGTGATTTCGCGCCGGTCAAAAACCGGGTTGAGATAAATGTCGGCCAACACATCCATCAACCTGGCGGCTTGGCTGGCGTGGGCGCGGGCGTGATAGCAGGTGCTCTCTTCGCTGGTACAGGCGTTGATGTAGCCGCCAATTCCCTCGATCTCCTGCGAGATTTGGGCGGCGGATCGGCGGCGGGTGCCTTTGAAGAGCATATGCTCAAGGAAATGACTGATGCCGGTCTCGCCCGCGCGTTCGCAACGGCTGCCGACAGCCGACCAGATGCCCAGGCTGACGCTGGCCATGTGCGGCAACTCGGCCGTGGCCAATCGGAGTCCATTGGGTAATCGGGTGATATGATACATGCGTTGAATTAGCGCCCCATCCCGGCGGACCGATTAAACGGCGACAAACGGGCAGGGGTCAATCCCGTCCGCGCCTATTAGCTGCATTAAGAATGTTTGACTCGGGCATATTTTCAATTTAACTAGGCTTATGCAGATCGAGAGCCTGAGGGTTTTTTGCGACCTGGCCGAGAGCCGGAGCTTTACCAGCGCGGCGCGGATCAACCAGATCACGCAGTCGGCGGTGAGCCAGCAGATCAGCTCGCTCGAGAGGCATTTCGACACGCTGCTGATTGAGCGCAGCAAGAAGATGTTTCGGCTGACCAAGGAGGGTCAGTTGCTCTACAACCACAGCAAGGAGATCATCAACTCCTTCGAGGCGTTGACCAGCCGGATGCAGTCGCTGCAAAACGTGGTGTCTGGCAATATTCGCGTCTCGACGATCTACTCGATCGGGCTGCACACGCTGCCGCCGTTCCTGAAGAAGTTTCTCAAAAAATTCCCCACCGTGAATGTACATGTCGAGTACAGTCACGCGGACAAAATCCTCGAGGACGTACTGGGGAACGTGGTGGATTTTGGCCTTGTAGCCTATCCCGGCAAGAACAACAAATTGAACATCATCCCGCTGATGGAGGAGTCGCTGGTGCTGGTTTGCGAGCCGGGGCACTCCTTGGCCAGGAGCGGGCAAATCAAGCTCGCCGACATCGCGGGGGAAAACCTGGTCGGCTTTCACATCGACATTCCGACCCGGCGAGGGATCGACCGCGTACTGCGGGAGAAGAAAATCGCCGTCAATCTGGTGATGGAGTTCGACAACATCGAGACCGTCAAGCGGGCGGTGGAGATTGGCACCGGCGTGGCGATTGTGCCGGAGGTCACCGTGGCGCAGGAGGTCAAGCTGGGCAGTCTGGCCAGCGTGAAATTTAGCGATGTGCAACTCGCCAGGCCGGTCGCGGTGGTGCACAAGAAAAGCAAAGCCCTTTCCCCGGCGCTGGAGAATTTCCTGACCATCCTCACAGGGGAGTAGGGGGGCGCATCGCTAGGCCAAGGGGAGCATCCATCTTGCTGGCAGGGTGTTATTTAGTCTCTTTTTTCGCAACTTTTGTCGAAAACAGCTGTTTATCCGTTCAATTGCTGCCCGCAATATGGCGCTTACATCGATCAAACAGATCTTGGCTGAAGCTGATTTGGCCACACCGGTTGAGTTTTCGGACCTGACCAAGGAGTGGCGTGTGGCCACTGAAAACGGTTCCGAGGAGCCGTTATTGGCGTTTTTTGCCCGGGAAAAGGGGCTGACGGAGGACGCATTCCTCGAGCGCCTGGCCAATGCGATGGATTTGCGTTTTGTTGACCTGAAGGATATCAGCCCGTCTGTCGAGGCGCGTAAGCGGGTGACCACCAAGGTGGCTTTTCAGCATTTCGTCCTGCCGATCCATGCCGAGAACGGCACGATCGAGGTGGTCGTTAGTGACCCGTTCGACTCGGCAATGATTAATGCCGTGCAGTTCAACGCCGGCGGCACCGTCAAATTGGCATTGGCGCCGCGCAGCGAGATCGAAAAGGCACTCAAGAAATTTTACGGTGTCGGCGCCGAGACACTCGAGGAACTCGAGGACGACGATGAGCCGTTTGAGATTTTCTTCGACGAGGACAAGGAAATCACCGAAGGCGACCAGGACGCCAGTGTGATCAAGTTTGTCAATCAGGTCATCTGGGAGGCATTCAAGGACCGGGCCACCGACATTCATTTCGAGCCGGCGGAGGATGAGTTTCGCATTCGTTATCGCGTGGACGGCATCCTGCACCAGACGCCGATGCCGGCGCAGTTGAAGCGGTACCAGTCCTCGCTCATCTCGCGCATCAAGGTCATGTCCGGCATGGACATCGCCGAGAAACGCCTCCCGCAGGACGGCCGAATTAACGTCCGGATCAAGGGCGAGGAACTCGACATCCGTGTCTCCACCGTGCCGACCGTTTACGGTGAGAGCGTGTCACTGCGTCTGCTGACCCGTGGCACCATTTTCCTGACCCTCGACAAGCTGGGCTTCGATCCCAAGGACGAGGCGATCCTGCGCGAGCTTATTGTCAAGCCGCACGGGATTATTCTGGTCACCGGGCCGACCGGCTCTGGTAAGTCCACCTCGCTATACGCATTCCTGAGCACGATCAATTCCGTGCACCAGCGGATTATCACCATCGAGGAACCGGTCGAGTACGAGCTGAAAGGCATCAATCAGATTGCTGTGCGCTCGGACATTGGGCTGACCTTCGCCACCGGCCTGCGGCACATCCTGCGGCAGGATCCAAACGTGGTGATGGTGGGTGAGATTCGCGACGGCGAGACGGCGGACATTGCCATCCGGGCCGCGCTGACCGGTCACTTGGTGTTCAGCACGCTGCACACGAACGACGCCCCTGGCGCGTTCACGCGGCTGGTGGACATGGGCATCGAGCCGTTCCTCGTGGCGTCGTCGGTGGAGGCGGTCATGGCCCAGCGCCTGGTTCGTACCATCTGCCCGAACTGCACGGAGGAGCAAAAGGTTGATCGAGACTATCTGCGACAAATCAATTGTCCGGAGCACATCATCGAGTCCGGCACATTTCATCATGGAGTCGGCTGCGAGGATTGCCGCCAACAGGGTTACCAGGGGCGGCTGGCCATTTACGAGATGCTGGTGATGAGCGAAGCTATTCGGCCGCTGATTCTCAAGCGCGAGGCCTCGTCGGCGATCGGGCAGGCCGCGATCAGCGAGGGGATGCGCACCCTACGCGACGACGGCTGGCAAAAGGTGGTCGATGGCAAGACGACCATTGAGGAGATTCTGCGAGTGACCATGTCCGACGAGCACTTGAAAGACGAGTAGCATGGCAGCGAAGAAGACCAATTGGAGCAGTTGCAATTTGCTCGAGCCGGCGACCGAGGGGAGCCGGTTGT
>JAKUOU010000096.1 GCA_022451065.1 Pedosphaera sp.
AAAGCTGGGTCATTTTTCCAACCGGCAGGGACAATGCATTTAACCTAATGAGCGACCAGAAACATTTGGAAGCAACCCTTCAGCGGGACACTGATGAGATCCGCTCCAAGGTTCAGCACATGGCCGGCTTGGCAGAATCCGCCCTAAACGACAGCCTCAAGGCACTATTGGAAAAAAACGGCCAACTCGCCTACTCGGTAATCCTGCGCGACCAGAAAATCGACGAGTGCGAGAAGGAAATCGATCGGCTTTGTCTAGAGTTTCTAGTTCGGCAACAACCCGCTGCCGGCCCCTTGCGTTTCGTTTACGCGACTATAAAGATCAACCTCGAACTGGAGCGGATCGGTGACTACGCGGAAAGCATTGCCCGACGAGGACTTGTAGTCAACTCGCTCAATCTCAATCTGAACTACTCCGATTTCGAGGCGATCGGCAAGACTTCCATTTCAATGCTTAAAAGCTCAATCCAGGCTTTCCTGAACCAGGACGCCGATCTGGCAAAGAGCACGATGCTCGCCCAAAGGGAGGCCAACAGGGTCCGTGATAAAATCAACGATGACTTGTTCCAACTCAGGGCTGACAAAAAAATTCCAATCACGGCCCTCACACCGCTACAGACAATAGCCCGGCGACTTGAGCGGGTTGCCGATCAGTCCAAGAACATCTGCGAGGAAACACTCTACATGTGCACTGGCCAGTACATGAAGCACATGAGCAAGGAAGTCTTCCGGGTGCTGTTTGTCGATGACGACAACTCCAGTGCCAGCCAGATTGCCGAGACGATCGGAAACACGCTCGACCAGCCCAGTTTCGTGTTCACCAGCGCCGGGATAGAGTCAAAGAAGATCTCCTCAGAAACGGTTGCCTTCCTCAAGGCTAAAGGACACGACATCGGCAATAATATTACAAAGTCCGTGGATAACATCCCCAACTTGGATCACTATCATGTAGTCGTTGCCTTGAGTAGCCTAGGAACTAAAGCGTTTCCCACCCCGCCCACCAAGACTATCAGCATCGCGTGGGAACTGGGCCAAGCAGCACCATCCATTGAAGAAACATACACTTTTCTGAACCAAAACATCGAAGACCTGGTTCAGGCAATCCTCGGACAGTCCGAGAACAACTAACAGAACAAAGAAAAAATATGAGTACAATCCAAAAGAGCACCTTTGCAATGTACGGCCTAACCGTCTTGGCTAGCACACTCATTCTAGTTGGATGTGGAAAAAAAACCACGAATGGGGATCAAAGCGCCGGCGGCGGGAACTCTGTTGAAATACAAAATGCAGGCTCTGACACTATGGTAAACCTTGCACAGGCTTGGGCAGAGGCCTACGGAGCAGCAAATAACAACGTGGACGTTGCCGTTGCCGGAGGAGGGTCAGGAACAGGCATAGCTGCGCTAATCAACGGAACTGCCGACATTGCCAACTGCAGTCGAGCCATGAAAAGCAGCGAGTTAACCAAGTCTGTGAATACGCACGGTCAGGACCCTAAGCAGTATGTCATGGGGCTCGATGCCTTGGCTGTTTACGTGCACAAAGACAATCCACTTGACGAAATAACCATCGAGCAATTGGGTGGGATTTACGGCGAAGACGGCGCTATCACCAAATGGTCGCAACTTGGCGTGAAATCGAGTGATGGAAACGACGAAATCATACGAATCAGTCGCCAATCCAACTCCGGCACCTATGTTTACTTCAAAGAGACAGTCGTCCCTAAGGGCAAGGAGTTCAAACTAGGCTCGCGTGACCTGCATGGCTCAAAGGATGTTGTAGAACTAGTAGGAAACACACCGAGCGCAATCGGTTACAGCGGAATGGGATATGCCACTGACCACGTAAAAATGCTCAAGGTCGCCCTAAAAGAAGGTGAGACATATTACGCCCCATCACTCCAAAACTCACTCGACAGAAAATATCCAATTGCACGCCCGCTCTACATGTACACCACCGGCGAACCCACCGGACACATCAAGAGCTACATTGACTGGTGCCTTACCGACGCGGGGCAAAAGATCGTTGTGGATAACGGGTATATCCCCGCACCTAAAAACTGACAGCATTTAGGTTTAGCCACTGATTGACATGCTCCAGCGATCTAAATACAAGGTCATACGCGAAGTTCTGATCGAATGGATAATCAGGATTTGCGGCATCAGTGCGGTCGTATTTGTATTCGCTATTTTCCTGTTTGTTTTTTGGCAGGGTAAAGGGTTGATATTTAGCGGTGACTTTGATTTTTGGAAATTCCTTACAACAAAGGAATGGTATCCCGCTTCGGAGAACAATCCTCGCTATGGGGTTTCAGCACTAATAGCCGGCACCGTTAGTGTAACCGTCCTAGCTATGATCATTGCAGTGCCGTTTGGCTTGGGGGCTGCCCTTTTTATCTCCGAGTTTTGTAGCCCTAAACTTAAAGAGACACTAAAGATCGTTATTGAGCTTTTAGCGGCGATTCCCTCAGTGGTATGGGGTTTTATTGGTCTCACCATTATGAATCATCTGATTATGGAATTGTTCGGAGCCCCCATTGGCCTAACCGTTTTGAACGGAGCCATCATCCTGGCGTTGATGAGCGTTCCCATCATCGTTTCCATCGGGGAGGATGCCCTTCAGGCTGTACCAGACTCCTACCGCGAAGCTGGAATTGGCCTCGGGGTCACTCGCTGGCAAATGGTTTATAAGGTCCTCCTACCAGCCGCAAAGAACGGCCTATTGGCTGCCGTGCTACTTGGTGTAGGGCGCGCCATTGGTGAAACCATGGCTGTGCTTATGGCTACCGGCCACGCAGTGCATATACCTTTTGATGCGGAATTCCCATTCCTGCATGGATTGGATTCCGTCCGCACACTTACCGCAACGATTGCAGCAGAACTGGGTGAAACCGCTCGTGATTCCAGTCACTATCAGGTGCTCTTCATTATCGGCATCCTGCTTTTCACAATCACATTCGCGGTGAACCTAACGGCAGACCTCATCGTAAAAGGAGTAAAAGGCAAATGATCGAAGCTGCAAACAATGCAAAAAAGTTTACCGAAACTACAGTTGGGCGCAACTGTCGGTTCACAGAAAAAATTGCCAAGTCTGTATTTTTTCTAATGACCCTGACGATGGTGCTGCCGCTTCTTTTAATTATTGGCTTTCTATTCTACAAGGCTTGGCCAGCGCTTTCCATAGATTTCGTTTTGGAGTTACCGAAAAACGGTATGCGCGCGGGCGGCATATGGCCTGCCTTTCTGGGAACATTGTATCTGGTTTTAATCTCACTTGTAATCGCCGCGCCAATAGGTGTGATGGCTGCAATTTACTTAAACGAATACGCAAAGGAAAATTGGTTTACACGTATAATCAATTTGGCCGTCATTAACCTTGCAGGCGTGCCGAGCATTGTTCACGCCCTGTTCGGACTCGGAGCTTTTGTGCTAGCCGCCGGATTGGGTCGATCCGTGCTTGCCGCATCTCTGACCCTTGCTGTCATGACCTTGCCCGTGATTATCGCAAGCACCAAGGAGGCATTATCTGCGGTTCCAATGTCTTTTCGGCAGGCTTCGTGGAACATGGGCGTAAGCCGATGGCAAACAATACGCGGTATTGTAATGCCCAACTCAATTAGTGGGATTTTAACTGGAATCATTCTTCAAGTATCTCGTGCTGCCGGCGAGACAGCTCCAATCATGTTTACCGGAGTGGTTTTCTACAAAGCGATCGAAAAGGGTGACCTGTTAGCTTACGGACTATTAGACCAGTGCATGGCGCTTGCCATGCATCTTTATACCATCTCAACTCAAGTACCCAATGTTCCTGACGCCGTTCCCTTTGCAACGGCAGTATTACTACTTGGTGTGGTTTTATTGGTGAACGCACTTTCCATCGGATTGCGAATCTATTTACGCACGCACAGGAAATGGTAGCTGAAACAGCAAAATTAAATATCGACGGCCTGAAGCTTTCCTACGGCAGCAAACAGGTCATACACGGCATAACATTCGATATTCAACCGAATGAGATTTTTGGAGTAATCGGACCTGCCCAATCCGGTAAAACATCAATGTTGAAGGTGATTAACCGAACGATCGATTTTACCGCGGACGCGCACGTAGAAGGAACGGTCAAAATGGAGGGGCAGAATGTCTTTCATGTTAAGGATGTATACGAATATCGGCGTCGCATTGGAATGGTCGCCCCCCTCCCTGTCGGACTGCCGCTGACAATCTACGACAATGTGGCCTTCGCTCCCCGCAGCTTCGGGATGAAGGACAAGGACCAACTCGACGAACTTGTTCAACGATGCCTTGAGCAGGCTGCGCTCTGGGATGAGGTAAAGGACCGCCTCGACACATTGGGGACGATGCTGTCTGGCGGCCAACAGCAACGGCTCACCATCGCCCGAGCATTATCACATCAGCCGGAGGTGCTCTGCCTAGATGAATTTTCCATTGCAATCGATCCTGTCACCACCATGAAAATTGAGGATGTCCTCAAGGAACTACGCAATGAAATGACCATCATTCTTGTTACAAATTTAGTCCAGCAAGCTCGTCGCCTGGCCGACCGCACTATGTTTTTACTTAACGGCGATCTCATCGAAGTAGACGAAACAGAAAAAATCTTCTCTGGTAACGCTCAAGAAACTAAAACAAACGAATTCGTCTCAGGAGCTTTCGGTTGACCGATGAGTAACGAAAATCAATATGCGATCGTTACCGAGGATCTAGATCTTTGGTACGGTGACTTTCAGGCGCTCGAAAAAGTAAGCCTAAACCTCAGTGGTGGAATCATCACAGGCCTGATCGGCCCAAGTGGCTGCGGCAAGACCACCTTCCTTCGCTGCCTCAACCGCGTGAATGAGCGTTATGGCAACGTCCGCACCGAGGGTACGATCAACCTGTTGGGCAAAAATATCTACGATCCAGATGTATCGCTGATCGAGCTGCGCAAGTCGGTCGGAATGGTGTTTCAGCGCCCAAACCCGCTACCAATTTCCGTCTACGAAAATGTTGTGTTTGGCCTTCGGATTCACTCACCCCGGAGCGAACTCAAACGCTCTGTACTAGACGAGGCCGTCGAGCAGGCGTTGCGAGAGGTCATGCTATGGGATGACCTCAAGGACAACCTGAAGCAAAAGGCTACCGAACTCCAACTCGAGCAGCAGCAAAAGCTATGCATCGCCAGACTCCTTCCACTTAAGCCTGAGATCATACTAATGGACGAGCCGTGCTCGGCGCTCGATGTTGAGGCGACCTCTGCCATCGAGGAATTGATGCTCACGCTTTCAGGGAAATACACTATCGTGATCGTCACCCACAACATGGCCCAGGCTCGGCGTATCAGCGACGAGTGCATATTCATGTTGCTCGGTGAAATCATAGAGCACGACCGCACCGAGAATTTATTTCTCAACCCCAAAAACTCAAAAACTTCTGACTATATCGAAGGCAGATACGGCTGATTGCAGCTCCCTCTTCCCACTGCAACTAAAACGTCGCCTTCTTGTAGCTTAATGACTGCAATACTAAGTCTGATATAAATACGGTTAGCAGGATACATGCATGGCTTGAAGGCTGATTAAAGCCACCTGCTTATTGTTGGAGATAAGCAAGATACAGCTGAATTGCTATAGCATCAAAACATATCGTCACAGTCCGCGGATTCAGATATAAATTTCTTCAGAGGGCCCGGTTAGGCCAAATGACAAACAACGGCAAACTTATTATCTCCGAACTACTCGGGACATTCATACTGGTCTTCACTGGGACAGGAGCTGTTGTCTTTAATGAAATTTCAGGCGGACAAGTCACTCCCCTCGGGATTGGATTAGTCTTCGGCCTGGTGGTTATGGCTCTGGTTTATACCTTGGGTGACATTTCAGGAGCTCACATCAATCCGGCCGTAACACTTGGTTTTTGGGCATCCGGGCAGTTTGCCGGGAAACAGGTTGCACCTTATATCCTTGCCCAATGCTCGGGCGCCTTGTTGGCCAGCCTTCTGCTACGGGGTTTATTCGGAATCCACGGCAACATGGGCGCTACACTGCCAATTATTGTAAACGATCAACCACTCGTTTATGAGTGCCTTATCCTGGAAATCATTCTCACCTTTATACTGATGTTTGTGATTTTAAATGTGGCAACTGGCGCAAAAGAAAAGGGGCTTTTCACCGGAATCGTTGTAGGTGGCGTGATTGCGCTGGAGGCTGTTTTTGCAGGGCCCATCTCTGGCGCCTCGATGAACCCCGCACGCTCCCTTGGCCCAGCGGTTGCAAGTTCGAACTTCACAGCATTTTGGATTTATATCATCGGCCCGGTAGTTGGCTCTTTATTGGCGGTGCCAACATGGCGTTTTATTGGGCGGTCAAGTGAATCTACTGAAGCAATAAAACCAAACTAGAAAGAGGAATTTGAGATGGAAGAAAAGGCCAAGCCGCTCATCCTGATCCTCTGCACCGGCAACTCCTGCCGCAGTCACATAGCCGAGGGTATTCTTCAGGAAGTCGCTGGCGATGTACTAAATGTACAGAGTGCTGGATCCGATCCCGCCGGCTTTGTCCACCCCCTCGCCGTTACCGTACTCGCCGACATCGGTATCGATATTTCCGGAAATAGTTCAAAGCACATGAACGAGTTTCTTTCGAGTGAAGTCGAGACAGTGATCACCGTTTGCGACAATGCCGATCAAGCCTGCCCCTCTTTCCCTGGCCAAGCTAATCGCCATCACTGGCCCTTCCCTGATCCAGCAAAAGCAGAAGGCACCGAGGAGGAAATACGAAAAATATTCGAGAAGGTGCGGGATGACATCCGCCGTGTTTTCACCGATTACGGACTCAGCAGGAAGAACAGTATCTAAAAACTGCTACCTGGAATTAGCTTCGCTGTTAGGGACCTCAAAAAAACGCCCCTTGCTTGTCGCAACTTGCTTCGGAGAAACGATGTCGATGTAACTCCCGCTCCGCGTTTGATCCAGCTCCGCGCCTGCGTAATAAAGCGCAGCTGCAATCACGGTTGCACAGGTGTAACCGCCTCTAATATCTTCCTGTGTTTTTGGTTTAAGGTTAGCATTGCGAAATCCCACTGCACTGAAATCATCATACCCTTTTGTGCCCCCGGCTTTGCTGATGCTTGTTCGAGCAAACTCAAGCAACCGTTTCATGTTGACGCGCTCCCAATTCTTCATTCGGTAAACATCCCAATCACGGTCGCCCAAATCACTCAAACGTCTCTTGACGTTCACCCCATTCGTACTATTACAGGTGAACAAAACCAAATCTCCTCCACCGTTCGGATCGCGCAACACCAAGTCCAAGTGACCATATTTCAACAAAACATAGCCCGCAGCATACGTTTTCCCCTTCAAAAACAGATCCGTACCTGCCTTTAACTTCCCCAGGCGCGCTGCAACCAGGTCACCCTCCCTCAACTGGGCAGTTTCCTTTTCCAAACCCGCCTCACCGCTTTGACGCTCAAATCTCGCGACCCGATCAAATTTTAGCCTATCCTCAGGTTCCGCCAAGCGTGACGGCCTTGGCACGAAAGCCCGCTGTATCCAGCTCGGCTTCGGCATCAACGCTGAATCGTTGACGAGGCAGCCACTGGTGCAAACTAAACATATTAAACCAGCGAAAAAGACGATCCGATTTTGCATAACCCCGGGCAAGCGACCAGTTAAAGGTCGACTTGAGCAAGCGCCAGCACAACACTGTGCCCCATGCCGGACACTTCGTGTAATGTGCTTTTGGTCGTGGGAAGCCTCCATGAAAACTCCATCACCCGGGTTGTTATCAATCACCTCGCAGACAACTTGTCGGCAGATGGATGCGAAGTCAATACACTCGATTTTATTGAAGACCCCCTACCCCTTTTTAACCCGGATACCGTTTGGGATCAGGATTACTACCCCATCCTAAAACAGAAAATCGTTTCTGCGGATGTCATTGTATTGGGCACGCCCGACTACCACGGCAGTATCAGCAGCACACTGAAGAATTTTCTTGATCACTTCTGGAAGGAGTTTACCGGCAAACTCTTCGCGACCGTTGTTGCCTCTCACGAAAAGGGGCTCACCGTCCACGACCAACTACGCACCGTCGCCCGCCAATGCTACGCCTGGGTGATGCCCTATGGTGTCTCTTTCATGGAGAAAGTTGACGTCAAGGAAGGCCAAATCGCCACCGATGAATTAAAAAACAGACTCGAAATGCTACAAAAAGACATCCAAGTGTATGGTCGTATTCTCGCCGATCAACGAGCTGCCGACTTGTCCGGCAACACACCTGGCTTCCTCGCTCAATTACGCAAGTAACCGGTTAATCAAGCCATTCAGCCCACTCCACTTCCTTGAAACCGACAATGCCCCGATTACCAGTGACAGCGAAGGGACGCTTGACGAGGTTGCCGTTTACGGAAAGAAGCTTAACGGCTTGCTCATCGGTCATATTAGCGAGTTTTTCTTTTAAGTTTAGCGCCTTGTAGTCCCCGCCAGAGGTGTTGAATAGTTTTCGGATATTACCATCGTAGTTGTCCAACATGGTTCTCAACTCAACCTTGGTCGGTGGTTGCTCACGGACGGGGATCAGTTCGTATTTCAATCCCTTTTTATCCAGATATTTTTTTGCCTTTCGGCAAGTGTCACAGTTCTTGTAGGCGTAAACTTTTAATTTCATTTAACCACTCATAAAAGAAAAAGGCGGCCGTACAGGCCGCCTCTTCGATGTTTAAAAGCTTATTACTGAATTGTCTTTTGATGCACAGAACAATTCGCATCTGACCCGACTGGGCCAATGGCGTAAGATCCTCCGCCCGGGCAAGTAGGCATGCCATCCTTAAAATAAGCCCCCAATTGGCTATCACTCGGTGTGTCACCGTCAGCCCGTTTCTCCTGTGTGGCCCACATCTCCTTGCTTCCATCAATCTGTTTTAACTGAGCATGACATGCCGTCTTCTGGGCATCCTTCCGCATCTTGCTAAAATTTGGTACGGCCACAGCGATCAGCAGGCCAATAATAGCCACCACGATCATGATTTCCACCAGCGTGAATCCACTGGCCCGCATTTGCTTGATCTTCATTTTGTTCAAGGTTTTTATCCTGTTCCGCGCTGCTGCTTGGTAACAAAAACAAGGTAATTGTCAACCTAACTGTAAACCCCGAGCAAACAGAAAAGTTGCTGCGACTAGGCAGGGCTCGCCGTCAAAATGGCGACTTGGCCAAGCTGTAGCAGCGAATTTCTCGATCGTTACGGAGGTAAACACTGCGATTAGCAAAGGCCGGATGAGACCAGACGAGTGTCCGACCGCCAACCTGATGAGTAGGATCGATCAACTTGGCCCGACTGATTTCCCTATAGCCAGCTGAACTCAGCTTAGCGATGATCAACTCGCCGTAGTCGTTGGAAAGAAAGTACCGATTGCCCTGCTTGATCGTAAATACATTTGCCCAACTACTTGGACGTTCGCCCTCCGAAGGTGAGAAAGTGGACCACAGCTTTTCACCGCTATCTAAGCGCGCACAGGAATATTTTCCATTAGGCCCACAAGCATAAATCAGCCCATCTTGAATGAAGGCGGTGTTGTGAACCCCTGCGATCCCACGTCGAGTGTTGCCCTTCCAAAGCAGTTTTGCTGACTGCCCGTCTTTTGACACCTCAACGCAGGCGGACACACGATTAAAACCCATAACGTAGACACGATTCCCCTCCACCACCGGTTGACCTATTGACATGCCATAGGTCGGCTTAATCTCCACTGACCAATAAAGCTTGCCGTTTTCTGGGTTCAACGCTTCCAGCGCATCACTATGCCATACCAGCAGCTGCCGCTTGCCCCCAAGATGACGGATGATTGGCGGGCAGTAACCGGGTTGTTTTGCACTCAACGCACGCCACAATTCCCTGCCCGTCGCCTTGTCAAATGCGACACAAGTGCTTCCATCTCCACCGACGATACAAATCAACCTTGATCCATCCACCAGCGGATGTGCGGCGGTGCCCCATTCCGGGATCTTGAGCCCATAATCCTTCTTGAAATCACGCATCCAAATCACCGAGCCATTCTTTGCAGACAGACACAACAAGTTACCCTCCGCCCCAAGGGCAAATACGCGGTCGCCGTCAACTGTGGGAGTCGCGCGCGGGCCAATCGCATAAGCGGCTACCGTCGTGTATGGGCAATCCCATTCGTGCGCCCAAATCATTTTTCCGTCACTTTCACTCAGGCAAATGAGCCGCTCAGATCCTGGCAGAAGTTTTCGGATGAAGTTAACGTTGCGTGGCGGCGGGCCATCGTGAAGCAGTCTGGCCTTGGCGGGATCCAGCGCCGGCATTAGGCGGTCCATCACAAATACTCGCCCTTTTGCTACTGCAGGACCGGAGTACCCGGCACCCAGCTTGGTTTTCCAACGCAACCTTGGACCCTCTTCCGGAAACTGTTCAAGAATCCCCTCTTCACTCCAGACTGCATCCCGGTTTGTACCAAGCCATTGTGGCCAGTCATCCGATTGGCTGGTTGATGGAAAGCCAACACAAGTAAGCACAATCATTATGCATGCTAATTGGTATGTTTTTGAACCCATTATCTTAATTACTCCTAAAATGTGTTTACCGAACCAACCGGTAACAAAGACAAACACGACTCATAGACTGTTGCGCTCCGGTAAATCATTGAATGTCATCCTAAAGGCATGTTTTCCCCCGTAAAGGAACCTGATACTTCCCTGACCTTAACAACCGCAATAAAATAAGGTGTTTTTTTCAAAGTCAGAGACAGCTGATAAAAGCTTGGCATAAAGTATCGCCAGTCAATGAAACCGGGATCAGATAAAAAATGACCCAGCGACGAATCGGCGGAGTCGTCACTGGGCCGGGAGGAACTGAGGATAAAACCTCAAAAATTTTCCGGAGACTGCCAAACGACCCCTGCGTGTCAATAAAAAATCGTTAATAAAAGACAGAAAACCTACCATAACACCGACTAGCAAGATACTGTAACGTTACAGATAAGGAGAAAAGCAATCTGTTAGATGTGCGTAACATGTGGAAAAAATGGAAATAACTAGGTTAGCT
>JAKUOU010000097.1 GCA_022451065.1 Pedosphaera sp.
CGATGAAGCCGCCACAAAGAACGATAGCGGCGATGGAAAGTCCCAACTTGGCCTTGTCGTTCATCTGAGGCTTACCACCACTCTCGGTGAGGCTGGTTGTCGTTGTTCCAGCGCCGGAGCATACTCTCAGCACCGATCTTGAATGCGCCTGTTGGCTTGCGCGCCACCAGATCCATCATCTTGTGGTACTCGGCATGTCCATCAGCCAATAGGATGTTGGAGCCAAGGGTGTGCCGCTTGCTGGGCCATTCCCTGGCAGGATTGTTAAAGCTACCGCCGTCACAGGGATCCACGGCACAATCCCATACTCCATCCGCCTGCGTATCGGAGATGCAGATCATGTCCGATGGCATGCGCACCGTGCTCTCGGGGATCAAATCCTTCTCACTCCTAACATCCCCACCAAGACCCAGTGTACGATTTTTAACCGTTACAAACTCGCGCACCCCCCAGTCGTTGTAACCGTAAGTGAAAAATGCACCGCCTCCATGGTGAAGGTTAAACGGAAACGTGGGGTCTTTCTTTGTGGGATCTTTGCCCTTGTAATCCTTCCATTTGAATCGGTCCGCTCCATTTCCTTTTTTCGCCGGACAGAAAAACAGATCGGTACTCTGAGCATAGCCATAAAGCCGCCCGGTCCAGGCGATGGCGTTGTTGACCGGTTTTCCGGTGTACTTGGATATGCCTATACCCGACCGAAGATCCCAATGTCCCGGATAATAGGCATTGTCAGACACGTACATCTGCAAGGCGATGCCCATCTGCTTCTCGTTGTTCATGCAAAAGATCTGCTGTGCCTTGGCCTTGGCCTGTGCCAGGGCCGGCAGGAGCAGGGACGCCAAAATTGCGATGATGGCAATCACCACCAATAACTCAATCAGCGTAAAACCTCTACGCCGGGGCCCGCTTCCCATCTGGAAATTGCAATTGGTTGTAATCATAAGGCTTTTTTGAAGGCAATTTCGAGAGACTGCCACACGCCGGAGAGTATTCAATCCGAAAATGCTATCTTTTGGGCTGGTCAAGACCGACCGGTGGGCGTAGTTAATCCTCTCAAGCAACCCATTAAGGCACCATGGCAGACTTAACATTTAACTGTCCACTATGCGAACAGAACCTGACCACAGACGAGGGCCTCTCCGGCTCTGAAATCGAATGCCCCTCATGCACCAAACCAATCAAAATCCCATCAGCAGACGACGAAAATGTGCAGAAGGTGGAGACAGAACCGACCGCCCCCCCTGTGGCCACGGAGCCGGAGCCCAAAAAACTGGCGGTGCCGGTGCATGAAGGCGGCGAGTTGTTGCTGAAAAAAGAAAGCTCGGTAAAAGAGGAGGAGATCACCGGGGATGGAAAAATTTGTGTCAAAACCATCAAACGCGGCGATTGCATCGAGCTAGGACAAGACAAGTTCGACGAGACCATCAACAATTTTCTCGAGAAGTTTTCCCGCGAACAGATTATCAGCCTGCACGCGCTGAACTACTCGCACTTCGATCCAACCACCCAGAAGTACCTGCCCGACTACGCGACGCTAATTGTGTACGAGCGGTAGGGCGGCGTTTTCAGTTTTTAGAAGACGAACGGCGAGTTGAACAGGCCACACTCCGGACAACGTGACCGGTCCACGTCATGGTCATCAGTGTATACGTAGGCGCAGTCTTGACAGCGAAACACCCGATCCTCGGTCGGCTCCGGCTCGAACCGTTTACGTCGAAACTCGTACAGCAACACGAACACACCCAGCAGGCTGATCACGACCACGAAGCACAGGAAGATGACTTGATCGGGAAACATCAGCTCGACGGCGGGGCTGGGGCGGGTGGCGTCTTGGGCGGGGCCACTGTTCGCCAATGGAACAGCGCCTCACCCCACTCCAGTGCGCCCGGCTGGTCGGGGCGATCGAAGCGGGTGCGCTTGGTCGGCTCGAACCGGATACCCCGGAGCAGTTCCAACGCACGCCTGTCTGCTGCGGACTGAAACGGGTCACCCTTGGCTAGGCGACCCAGCACCTTGGCCGACACCACGTAGCCGTCCGTGTTCACGCCGATCCTTATAGACGTCCGCCGTAGCGCCTCATTGTGAGGGAGCGCCGGGACGGACACCGAGCGCACCAGCGGCCGCTTGGCCAAGCCACCGAGGATTTTCAACTCGGAAGCATCGCGCAGTGACAGTGGCGCCGGCTCCACCCTCACCAGCCTGGCTACGTCCTTGGCCGGGATGCCCGACACGACTGCCAGATGATCAGGCAGCGCCTCACGAAAGGCGGCCCCCAGCGTAGCGGGTTGGTTGTCGAGCAGACGCGGTGTCTCATTCCAGTTGATGAGTTGATGCTCCACCCCGGAAAAACGACGCCAAGCCGTCCCGGAGAAGCCTCGCCGGTTAGGGCGGGAAAACAGGGTCGGGTCGCTGAACGCCTCCCCCGAGCCACTGTCGGGTGTCAGTTGAATCTCTGGCATCAGTCGTAGCGGCTTGTTTTCGGTATGCGCCCGCACGGCAAGCGGGGCGCGTCCCAACCAAAAAAGAACGCCCAACTGCACCGCGAAAACGATTATCACCCAGATACCAATGGCTTGGTTGGACCAGCCCTCCCCCGACTCGATGGTTGACGGCTTGTCGCTCACTGCACCGCGCTGGGTTCCGGCTCGAACGGCCGGGAAAAATCCGGCGGCCGCGAAGCCAATAAAACTTGGCCGACACCGATCTGCCCGGCGAGCGTGCAGAGCCGGATAATCGATTCGTGCCGCACCGCCTTGTCCGCCTGAATCAGCAGGGAGACCTCTTTCGGGGTCTTGCCGCCCCCCTTGATGGCCTGGATGACTTGAGGGCGTAGCAACTCGGTCGAGGGCAGTTCCAGTTCCACCTGCTGCCCTCCCTTGAGCTGGTCGTCCAGACGGGCCAGACGACCGTTCACCCGCACCCTGCCCTGCTCAATCGAGCGCTGCACGATGTTAATGTCCAGATCGGGGGCGCGGTTGACCAACAACTCGGACAGGGGGAGGTTTTCCTCAGCCTCACTTACCGGCAGGGAGAAGACCTGGTCGCGCAGGGTCTGCCCACGGAAATACAGGATCCCGTCTGCATCGACGGCCACCGCCAGCGACGGGTCACCCACGCCGGTACGCTGAGAGGAAATTGGTAGATTGATATCCACCTCGATGCCCGGCTTGAAAACCATGGAAGTGTGAAACAACAACAGGGGCAGCATCAGGAATAGCACGCCGACGAACGGGGCAAAGTCCAGCCGCCCGTGGTAGGGACGAATGTTGCCGTGATGGTTCATCTGTCAGCTGGCTTGGCTGCCACCTTGCGGGCAATTCGCGTCTTGGACGAATCGGAACTGGACGGCGGCATTTCAACGGTGATGATGTTGAGAATCTCCGATGAAATCTTGTCGATGTCCACGGCCATGTCGTTCTTGCGTCCCACAAGATAGTTGAAGGCAACATAACACGGTATCGCGATGGCGAGGCCAAGCGCCATGCAGACCAGTCCCTGCCAGATACCGCCAGCCAGCGTCTGGGCCAGTACCCAGTTGCCCTGCTGCCACACTGAGCGAAAGATTGTAATGAATCCCAGCACCGTGCCCAGGAGACCAAGCAGCGGGGCAATCTGTGCGATGGTGCCCAGCATGTTCAGGCGTTTTTCCAGTCGCGCAACCTCAATGCGCTTGTTGTCATCGAGCAGTTCGCGCAACTGCTCCCGCGACAGTTCACGATTGAGGATGGCTAGCTTCGTCATGCGTGCCACCGGCCCCGGCGTGGCGTCGCAAATCGCCACCAACTCGACGATGTTGTAATTGTTTTTTAGGTTGGCCCGGATCCCGGCGATAAACTCGGTGGTGTTGATCTGGACACGGCGATAGTTCAGGACTCGCTCAAGGAACACCGCAACCGCAACCGCCGAGACCAGCAGTAGAACCCAGACCATGGGTCCGCCTTGCCTTATCAGTTGCCAAGCGGAGTTGCCCGCTTCCGAGCCCTCAACCTGCGCCAGTAACAGCCAGTTCACGGCCCCTTATAGGCTTTTTGAAGCCCGGTTTTCAAGGCTGGGAATCAAAGAGGTTCTCGCTTGGCCAAGCGATGGATCATTTGCCGCCTGCCGACCGGCCGATGCACCATAAACTCTCATGGGTTCGAAGAAAGATCGCCCCGTCCGACACAGCCAGTGTCGAGTTCGAGTATTCACGCATCGAATTGGTGGCCAACAGCTCAAATTTGGGGCTGGCGAGCACCACGTGCGTGTCGCCGGATTGATTGGTGACGTACACGCGATCACCCACAAGAATGGGCGAAGCCCAGGTGGTTGCATTGTTTTTTGTCGAAGGCAAACGCTCCTCGTAAACCACCTTGCCACTCTTCATGTCTATGCACTCCATGAAACCGGACATGTTTGCGAAGTAGGCGAAATCCTCGTGAACGACAGGCGTACCCAAGCGGTTCTTCTTTGAGCGTGGATCGTGCCACAACCGCTTGGCTGTGACATCGCCACTGCCTCCAGGCTTCACCGCAATTGACGCCCCAAAGTAACCACCCATCGAGAGCACCAACTTCCCATCGTAAACCGGGGACGTGTAGATGAGAGGGTTCAAACCGTTGCAATGCCAAAGCTCACTGCCATCCTCTGGGTTGAGAGCGCGCAGCGTGTTGGCCTCGCTAAGAATCAATTCATGACGGCCCTGCACCTCGATGATAATCGGCGTGGTGAACGCACCGTTAATGCCGCCGTTTGCACCGCGGAATCCATCGACCCGATTCGGGTCATCCTTCTCCTGAACCTTGCGCTTCCAGATCGTTCGGCCTGACAGCTTGTCGAGAGCGTAAAGCGAAGAGCGCGGTCCCGGCCCGTGATAGATGATACACAGATCGCCGAACAACACCGGCGAGGTACCGTTGCCCCAGATGTGATCCTGCGGCCCAAGCTTTCGATGCCACAACTGCTGCCCCTCTAAGTCGTATGCAGCAACCCCGGCCGAGGCGTAGTTGGCCACCACCACGCGCCCGTCGGTCGCCGGCGACCCGGAACAGTGCGGGTTGGTCTTGTGAGTCTTTTCCGCGTTGGTGTAGGTGACACCGGTACGCCAGAGTAACTCGCCAGTGCCCTTATCAAAACACATCACGGTGCGCCTATTGTCCGAATCGGTTGCCTGGGTGATGAATACCTTTTCGCCCCAAACGATCGGCGAACTGTTGCCTCGATCCGGCAGTGGCACCCGCCAGCGGACATTTTTCTTTGTTCCCCACTCCAGCGGTATCTTTTCCCCGCGCACAATCCCCGACCCCGCAACGTCGCCACGCCACGACGGCCAGTTTCCAGCCTCGGCCGAAAAAGCCAAGCCGGCGACAAACGCAACCATACATGAGAAATAAAAGGATCGGCTCATGGACCGACGCTACGCTGGAACCTAGACCAAAGACAGCTTTTTAAGCTATTTTTTGCCCGTCGGCCAAACGCCTGACCTACTTTAACGCCTCGAGAATGACCATGGCCACGTCCCCTCCCAAAACCTCGGAACCATCCTTTGTATAGTGCACGTTGGCGGGTAACATGATTTCTTTCATCCGCTTTTTGCTCATCGTGAACAGGTCATGCGTTGGGATACCGTGGCGGATCATAACGCGGGCGGCGGCTGCGTTGTATTTGATCGAGTCGCCAACATAACGTCCCTTCGATCCAGGCGGAACCGGCGTGGTGTTGCGCCAGATTAACTTGGCATTGGTTTTCTTCATGCGTACCACAAGTCGTTCAAGGTTCTTTTCGTACTCCTGAATTGGCACCTGCACCTTGCCTCCCTTTTCCTTGGGAAATAAGTTTTCGCCGTTTGGCCCCATATATTTTAGGTCGTGCAATCCCCAGTTGAAGTGAATGACGTCCCACTTTTTCTTCCCAAGCCAAGTATCGATTTGTTCGAGTCCCTTGATGGTCGGACCGCCGTTGGTTGGAATGCGATGAAGGTTTACCTTGCCCTCGAGCAGCGCCCGGGTCGGCAGGGTGTATCCTATGGAGATCGAGTCTCCGATCAGCAGCACGCGCGGTAAACCCGGCATCTCCTTGATCGGAGCCATCGGGTTGGGTCGCTTGGGTTTGGTGTTTTGCACTTGGCCAAACGCATGTAACGCAAGCATCGCCGTGAACAGAAGTGGGATCAACTTGGTCTTCATGATACTTTAAGACTGGTCGGCGGAAAAAATCCGGTTGGCCTCCTCGAGCGTCTCCTTCGAGCCAATGTCGTACCACGTGCCGGGCACACTCCATGTGTACACCGGCATCCGCGGATACAGCCACTGGATAAGGCGGCCGGGCTGATCAGGATTGTTGCCATCTTCGATGTATTGGTCAATGAGAGGCAGCACCGCCTTGGGATAGTGATAAAGCGCAATGCCAATCAGTGTTGATTTTGGTGCAGCCGGTTTTTCCTCAAAGCTGAGAATGCAACCGTTGGCGTCCACCTCAACCACACCGAACTTGGTGGCTTCATGTAGGCCACCGACGTCGTAAACACCGAGCACAGGAGCTTTTTTTTCGGCGCATAATCGGCCGTACTCACCAAGCGCATTGCTGAAGAGGTTGTCGCCAGCAACCACAATCACGTCATCGTCAATATTTCGATTTTTCAAAACTAAGTGCAGATCGCCGATCGCGCCGAGCTTGTTGTCATCACCGGTAGAGTGATCGTTCACCACCCGCACCGGCGCGGCGAAGTCGGAAATATCACGACTACCGGCCCAATCCTCAAAATGTTCTGTGAACTTTTTGTTGGTCACGACGAACGCCTCGTCGATGGCCTCTATCGGCCCGAGGCTGGCCAGGACATGATCGACCATCGGCTTGCCGGCGATCGGCAGTAGCGGCTTGGGGCGATTGAGAGTGAGCGGGTAAAGACGCGTGGCGTAACCGGCAGCTAATATGACCAATTTCATCCTAGGCACGGGAGCCTAAAAAGACCGGTGGGGTACGTCAACGCCGGGCAGAATTTAAAAAAGATTGAAACCTTTCCCCTCGTCATGCGTACAAGCTGACGTCATCGTGCTCCATTGTGAGCGCGGTGTGTTTTCATCGGGTTGGCCCTCGTTCGGTTGCAAAGACTGGACGGGGGCTTTTTTGCGTGTTCCCCTCTTACGGACTATTCCACCTCAAACAAATCACTCCCCGCAAAGCTGACATTCCCGCGTCCCGGTGGACCCGGGAATACCACGGTCACGTCTTTTTTACCTTTCGCTGCGATGGCGGGAATCCGCAGCGTGCCACGAATACTCGTGCGCGATGTGCGGGACAATCCTGTCAGGTCCATTTCGCCGATGCTGACTCTCGAGGGCCGGATTTGCATCGGCGGCAACGGGGGTTGTGCGTTTCCGTTTAATGTCACTGTCACTGTCAATCGTTTCCCCGCCAAGCCGCTTCCCGGAGTCACGCGGATAACGCCGCCTCCTCCGGGTGGGTCGCCTCCACCTCCCGGTTGCCCTCCTCCGCCTCCACCAGCCCCATTGGGAGTGCCATGGTACTTGGCCAAAAAGTATGGGAACTCCGCAGTGACAAAATAGCCGTAGTCGAAGCCAAAGAAACTCTCCTCGTCGAACGTCGCGCCGCTGGCTAGCTCAACCTTGCCTAGGGCGCGCCCGTTGCATTCATCGAGCGTGCGCCCCTTACGCTTGCCCTCGTAATTATAATTATCCCAAGCGTAGGTAGAATTGGCACCTCCCTCGATAACCTCCTCCTTATAGTCAGCATCCGGCTCGTACCCACTGACTTCCTGCCAGCCGAACGCCTCGTCACCGGTTTGGCCATGAATCCCCTTGTAATGCGCGATGATCGGATAGCCGTCGAGCGCGAAGCCAATGATGTTGTAATGCTCCTCGGTACCGTCCGGTGCCTCGATCACGCAGGTCGGCGCGAAGTGAAAATGATAGTCCGCCTGCCCGCCGGTGTGGCCGTGGCAGTAATCCAGAATACCATTGATATAGGGATCGCCGTACGGATGCGGAATCTGGGCCTCGTTCGGCCCGTAGATCGGCAGCCCCGCCGTCGTGATGGCCACCGTGCCGAGCAGTGGTATTTGCGTCAACCCATCCGCCGGTTCGGGGTCACGCGGAATCTGCCACTCGAAGTTTTGCCCGCGCAACCCGTTCGGCGTCGTACTTACGAATTCAAACGTCGGGATGCCGTTGCTCTCGACAACGATGAAGTCATCGTCGAACGACACCACCAACTCAGGATCAGGATAGCCCCTTGCCTTGTTTCTCGGGTGCGGCAAAATTTCAGTAGCGAACCATCGTACCTGGTGCGGATCGGCATCCTCAATTTTCACGCGATAAAACACCGTCGTCCCACCCACCACGAGCGGCAGATTGAAACGCGTCGTGTCGATGGGCCAGGCGCTCCCTGCCGAGAGCGGCATCCAATGGGACTTGGCCAGGCCAGTCGCGTACTCGACGGTGTATCTAGCCTGCCGGCCTGCGGCATCCCACTGCAGTTCGTGGCCGCCCGTCTCGACCTCGCCAATGCGCAGTCGATACTCCTGCGCCGCTGCCTCATTCCCTGGCCCGGCCAAGCCGGACAGTAGGCCAATCACTGCCAACCAAAACCAAAACTGATCGCGTCGTTTCATTGCCGCCTGGCTACCTTGTCACGCCCAATCAACCCTTGCAACCGTGCCAGGTCAACGGCAGCTTTGGCGCGTGAGCCATCTGTTTTTTATTGAACCGTCCCGCTTGGTCAGGCGCCTGACCAAGGCGGCAGCGATTGCACTGCCGCTCGCCTCGTTGACAGCGCTTGGTCAAGCGGAAGATTTGCCGCCGCGCAGCGAGCGCTTCCCGGCATTGCTCGAACAACTCAAAGCCCACGTCGAACGGGTGGACCAGCAGGCCGATCAGCTCCGTGCGCCTGAATTCCCAATCGGCAAGGATTGGTTCAACTCCCCGCCGCTCACATTTGACAAGCAGCTCGCCGGCAAAATCACCGTGCTCGATTTCTGGACCTACTGCTGCATCAACTGCATCCACATTTTGCCCGATCTCGCCGAGTTAGAGGAGCGTTACGCCGGTTTCCCAGTGGCGTTTGTCGGCGTGCACTCAGCCAAGTTCGACAATGAAAAAGTGTCCGAAAACATCCGGGATGCTGTACTGCGCTACGAAATCGCGCATCCAGTAGTGAACGATGATGAGATGCACATGTGGCAGCGCATCGGCGTGCGTAGCTGGCCGTCTTTAGCAGTCGTCGGGCCAAAAGGTAACCTCATGCTGATGGTCTCCGGCGAGGGCAATAAGGAGGTCATCGATGCTTGCATCACAGCTGCACTTACGTTTTATCCGAAAGAGATTTTCCGCCACGACCCGGTCCCAATATCGCTTGAGAAGGCCAAGTCGCCCATCGACTCACCGCTGCGCTACCCGGGGAAACTAGCCATCGACATCGTGGGTGGACGACTCTTCATCAGCGACTCGAACCACCACCGCATCGTCATTACAACCTTAGACGGAAAGTTCATCGACGTCATCGGCAGCGGCCGTATCGGTCTGACCGATGGCGGCTACGATGAGGCGCGGTTTTTTCGACTGCAGGGCCTCGCATATCACGAAGGCAGCCTGTACATCGCCGATGCCGAGAACCACGCACTGCGCGTCGTCGATACGAAGGCTAGGCGCGTCACCACGCTTGCCGGAAACGGCACTCAGGGCCGCGACTACAACGGCGGGAAAAGTGGTCGCGAGCAGTCCATCAGCACACCATGGGACGTGCTCGTCGAAGGCGGCCAGGTCTTCATCGCCATGGCCGGTACACACCAAATTTGGTCGTACGACCTCAAGAAAAAAATTGCCCGAAACTACAGCGGCAACGGCTCCGAGCAAAATCTCAACCGCACCGATCGCCTACTCGCTGCCTGGGCGCAACCGTCCGGCCTAGCCGTCGGCAACGGCGAATTGTTCGTTGCCGACAGCGAGAGCAGCACTGTGCGTTCGATCGACTTGACGAATGGCGCCACCCGCACCATTGCCGGCGGCGAGAATGACCAGCCGCGTAACCTGTTCGCGTTTGGCGACAAGGATGGTATCGGGGAAAAGGCACGCATGCAGCACGTCCTCGGTGTCCAGTGGTGGGAGAAGGAAAAGAAGGTGATTGTCGCCGACACATACAATCATCGGCTCAAACTGCTTGACCCGAAAACCGGCGAAGTCAAACGCTGGGTCGGCTCCGGCAAGCCCGGCCTCAGGGACGGCAAAGGACTCGGCGCGCAATTCTCCGAGCCATCTGGCTTCGCTCTTGGACCGCAGGCCAAGCAACTGTTCGTCGCTGACACGAACAACCACTCGATCCGCGTCGTTGACCTTGGGTCGCTTCACGTGAGCACGCTCAAACTTAGCGGCATACCCAGAGCCAGCGAACCGGTCGCGCCGCGCAGCCTCCGCCTGGCCGACCTCCCCGGCACGCCAACGATTCGCACCGAGCCGCTGCGCTTGGCAAGGGGCAAAGACAGCACGTTGACACTCAACCTTAAGTTGCCAACCGACCATCACCTCACCAAGGATGCCGGCAGCCGATGGCAAGTGATCGCGAGCGACGACTCACCTGTTGCCATAGACGAAGTCAAGGCGGCCGGTGCGCTGAAAGAAAACTCCATCATCAACATTCCGGTTAAGTTGAAAAAAGGTGCCGGACAGGGCCTCGTCCGCATAGAGGCGATCGCCTATTTCTGCAAAGACGATGGACCGTGCCAGGTTTCCGGCGTGCTATTCGAGGTGCCGGTTGAGCTTAGCCAAGCTGATACCAATCCACTCGAACTAAAACACACCTTCAACAGCCAAGTCATCCAGTTCGGTCTCCTCCCTCGCCAGGCGCCTTGACTGATTATTTTTTCCTTTAAAAGCTTATTAGGTATAGTTTTACAATCGTGTCAGCGTTTGTAAAATCACCAGAAAAATGAAGCACCAACAAAAAGCCCTTACACCTCTGTTTTGCAGCACCCATGGTCTTCGACTTGCAACGCCCCCCAGAAACAATAAGCCACCGCAGCCAAGCGCGTTGCCTCACTACGACCCTCTGTGATTAAAAGAC
>JAKUOU010000098.1 GCA_022451065.1 Pedosphaera sp.
GACCGTGCCAAAGGAACACCGTACGACCGCTGCTTCGGTGATTTGGCTGCTCAAGGGCGATGCCGGCCAGCGCGCACTGGCCGCCTGGCACATGGGCTGGAAGCCGGCGCTTGAAGCCAGCGGCAGCGGTTGGCAGTCGCCGCTGCTCGCCGAGTTGCTCGCTGACCCCTACTCTGCCGTCCGCTACATGGCACACAAGGCTCTAACCAGGCAGCCGGGATTCGAAGGTTTCGAATACGACTTTGTCGCTGATGAAACCTCACGCTTAGCCAGGCGCGAAGCCGCCTTGACCAAGTGGACACCATCAACCGGTAACACGCCGACTAATCCCAACACCCTACTCTTGGACACCGACGGACAACAATTGACCAACAAAGTGCGGCAACTCATTGAAACCCGCGATAACCGCCCGATGCGATTGCGCGAGTAACGAGGGGGTATATTTAAACTTTCAAGGTAACATTTTCGTTTCGAGACTCGGGCGCCTGTTCCGATGACATCCCTTCAGACAAAAAAAGACTGTCAACCAGCATTTACACTGATTGAGTTGCTGGTGGTGATTGCCATCATTGCCATTCTCGCCAGCCTGCTACTGCCGGCGCTGGCGCGGGCCAAGGAGCAGGCACACCGCACCACCTGCAAGAACAACAGCCACCAGTGGCTGCTGTCACTGACCATGTACGCCGGTGATAACGGCGAGAAATTCCCACCCGGCGGCTCGAGCAACCCTTACTGGAACTCGGTCTGGTTTCGCGACACAATGACAAACCACTACCACATCCGGCGGCCTATGTTTTATTGCCCATCCAACCGGAGCTGGAACCGCGACGATTTCTGGACCTGGCCGGGCGGACGCGACTCGGTGATGGGCTATTTCTATTTCGCCGGCGAAACGCGTTACTCGAACAACCGGTCGATATTCCAGGAGCAGGTTCGCACGCCGGTTTTTGCACTCAAGACAACGGACGAGCCGCACTACAAAGTCATCTGGGCCGACCTGAACCGGAGATATCAGGGCTCGTGGGGGCGGCCGGGCGATCCCAATCCGCTAATGCGGGGCGTCAACCATTACAACGATCGCGGCGACGAACCGGACGGCTCAAACGAGGGGTTTTATGATGGACATGTGGAATGGATCAAGGGCGCCACCTTCCGCAAAAAACCCAAGATGATGGGTAATCTTTACTTCTGACCAATGCCGAAAGGCGGCCTATTATCACAAAAGTGTCACAGTAAAAATAACGCTTGCCGGATTAATTAAGCTATGTATTATCCCCCCCGTCTCGCACGGCGTGCGAATGTAAGCGCTGTCGTGAGTATCTACTATTATCTGACATTACATTCTCTGAACTATCCCCGGAGGGGTTGCAGGTTTCTTCAACCTGGCCCCTCCGGTTTCGTTTTGGGAGACAGTGCTTTTTTCGGCATGCAAAATTTGAAAACCCTCATGTGTGGAGCCTTTTTTACTACCCCAGCAACATTCCGCGTTCCGTCTGCTGCGCTGAGCCATAGAAACCGGATTACCGGTGGATCCTAGCCGGCTTCCGTACCGTGCTCGCGCCATCGGTTGGCCAGTCGTGGCAGGCACCCAAAACAAAGCAGGTCTTGACTTTTACCAGTAAAACCGAACTCTTGCCGCAAGGCGGGGGGCGGTGACCCCTTTGAAAAAGAATGCCATCCGGGTTGCTTTCAACTTTGAACATCGTCCCGATTCTTGCCAGTGCGACGGATGAGACGTATTCCGCTTATCTGCTGTTGGGTGTGATGATACTTCTGGCTGCGGGATTTGCCTGCGCACCGCTTATTCTTTCAGCCATTCTTGCGCCGAAAAAACCGGGGGAAATCAAGGAATCGACCTTCGAGTGTGGGCTGGAGTCGAAGGGCGACCCGTGGGTGCAGTTCAAGGTGCAGTATTATCTCTACGCTCTGGCGTTTGTGATTTTTGATATCGAGGTGATCTTCCTTTATCCGTGGGCGGTGGCGTTCACGGGGCTGTCGTTCGGGGCGTTCCTCGCTATGGGGATTTTCATTTTGCTGCTGGCGGAGAGTCTGATTTACCTTTGGATAAAGGGAGTGCTAACGTGGAAATAACCTCATGACGACCGAAAACCTCAACGCAGGCATGGATCTCGATGACAACACGCGCTCAGAGCTGGAACGCGCCGGGGTCATTGTTTCACAGGTGGATTCCCTCTACAACTGGGCGCGGGGCGGCTCAGTATGGCCGCTGACATTCGGCCTGGCTTGTTGCGCGATTGAGATGATTGCGTCGGCCACGTCACGCTTTGACATATCCCGATTCGGCTCGGAAGTGTTCCGCCCCACCCCACGCCAGGCGGATCTGATGATCGTCTCCGGCACGGTCACCAAGAAAATGGCGCCGCAGGTGGTTCGGATTTACAATCAGATGCCAGAACCCAAGTGGGTGATCGCAATGGGTGCTTGCGCCATTTCGGGTGGACCGTTCAAGCAGGGCTACAACGTACTCAAGGGTATCGACCGCTACATCCCGGTGGACGTGTACCTGCCGGGTTGCCCGCCACGTCCGGAGGCAGTGCTGCAGTCGCTGAATTATTTGCAGGAGAAAATCCGCACGCAGGATATTAAATCTGATCCGGCTTTCACGAAAGGTCGGCGGCAGTATCCGGTGCCGGAATTTACCGGCAAGGACCTCGAACCTCCCTACAACCCGGAGGTGTGGCAACCCCCGGCCAATCCCAACGACAAGCCGCTGGAAAAAGCCACTGCATGAGCCACACAGTGAACCACGAATCGATCCTCGGGAAATTCCCGGGCACGAATTGGGATCAGGAAGCTGGCGCGCTCATCGTGCCTACGGTCCAGGCTAAGGAGATTGCGACGTGGCTCCGCGACAATGATGCGTTTTTACTCGATTACTGCAGCAACGTCACCGGAGTGGATTATCTCGAGTGCGAAGTCAAAGAGAAGGTCACAAAGGAGGATGGTACGGTGGAAACCGTGACCCGGACCGAACCCAGCCGCATGGACGTTGTGTATCATCTCTATTCCATGCAAAAACAAACCGGCCCGCTCGTTTTCAAACAGCGTACCAACCGCGAACAACCGGAAGTCGAATCGCTTACACCGGTTTGGCGGAGTTGCGAACTGCAGGAGCGCGAGGTGTTCGATTTGTTTGGCGTGAATTTTAAAAGCCACCCGGACCAACGCCGTATTTTGATGTGGGACGAGTTCGAGGGCCACCCGATGCGAAAGGATTATACGGAACCATTCGACTACGAATGGGAACCCACACCGCACGACGAGATTTTGGAGAAACACCAACGGGGGAAAGTCATCGTTTGAGCAGCGCCACAGCCATAGCACCCAACTACGAGTTGATCCAGCAGGATGGACTTGAAACCAGCCTGCTAGAGGTCTCGATGGGGCCGCATCACCCCAGCACGCACGGTGTTTTCCGGATGGATGTAAAACTCGATGGCGAAACTGTTGTGGATTTGCAACCGGTGTTCGGCTATCTGCATCGCAACCACGAAAAGCTCGCCGAGAACATGAGCTATCTGGGGAGCATGCCGTTCACCGATCGACTCGATTACTTCAACAGTATGACCAACAACTGGGCTTATGCGCTGGCGGCCGAAAAGTTGGTGGAAATTGAAGTCCCCGAGCGAGCCGATTATTTGCGCGTGATCATGGCCGAATTGACGCGACTGGTGAACCACGTTTCACTCGTCGGGTTTTTCATCAATGACCTCGGAGCACTTGGCACCCCCCTGCTCTACGCCTTTCGCGAACGCGAAAAAATTCTAGATTTGTTCGAGCAAGCCAGTGGCGCACGTATGATGTGCAATTACTTCCGCTTCGGAGGCCTCCGTAACGATGTACCAGAAGGGTGGCTCGACCGTGCTCGGGATGTGGTCGATCACTTTCCTGTCTTCCTCGACGAGTACGAACAGCTCCTATGCGAAAACGAAATCATCCTCAGTCGCACGCAGGGTGTTGGATGTTTATCCCGAGACCTGGCCATCAGCGCAGGTATCACAGGCCCGATGCTTCGCGCCAGCGGCGTGAATTATGACATCCGAAAAGTTGACAAGTACAGCATCTACGATCGGTTCCAGTTTCGCGTACCCTACACGGACGGTAATGTGGGCGACTGCTACGACCGTTTCATGGTGCGGATGCTGGAGATGCGGGAAAGCATCAGGATTTTAAAGCAGGCCCTGGATGGGATTGGAGACGGTCCTGTTTTGGGGAATGCCCCCAAGGTATTCAAGCCAAAGCCCGCGGAGGTTTACGGTCGCGTCGAGGCACCCAAAGGTGAGCTTGGTTTTTATCTAATTGCCGATGGCACCCCGAAACCTTACCGCTATCGGGTACGCCCGCCGTCGCTCATCAATCTGACCGTGCTGCGAGACATGTGCCTCGGCCAAAAGGTGGCCGACGCTGTCATCATCCTCGGGAGCATCGACATCGTGCTTGGGGAGGTGGATCGATGAGCCTTCTCGGCGGTGGCATCTTCAAGGGCATGGCGGTGACGCTTCGTAATTTTGTGGGCTCCTACTTTTACAAGGATCGCCTCACAACCAATGACTATTCGTGGCGGCCCAGCGACAAGCTACCGCAACATGCGGGTGAATATCCGAAAGAGGAAGGCGAGCAGCTCCGAGATACCACCACCGTCACGAACTACAGCCGTAACTTCCCCATGCTCCTACATGACGGCAGCGAACCGATGGACACCATCCGATGCGTGGCCTGTCAGATCTGCGAGCGCGAATGCCCACCACAGTGCATTTACATTGAGAAGAGCACGGAGAAAAAGGAGAACGCCGGCGGCAAGCCGCAGTTTTATCCTGCCAAGTTCGACATCGACGTGTCGGTCTGCATGAGCTGCCAGATTTGCGTGGAGGTATGCCCGTTCGATGCCATCGTGATGAACAGCCAGTTTGAGCTGAGCACTCCCGACCGCTTCGGTGGCCTGTTGTTGCGCCGTGACGATTTACTGAAGAGCAACGACTACTACCACAATATTCATCCCGAGGAGGCGGCGGCCCGAGACAAACGGATCGCCGAGGAAAAAGCCGCCAAGGAGGCCAAGAAAAAGGCCGCCGCCGAGGCCGCCCGAAAGAAGGCCGAAGAAAAAGCCAAGGCCGATGCTGAAGCAAGCGAAGGCACTCCCGACATACAGGAGGACGCCGAATGAGTCTCGAACTCATCAGGGACATCCTCGTTGCCACCGTTCCGTTGCTGCTGATTTTCCCGACGCTCTTCGCCTTCACAACGTGGCTGGAGCGCAAGGCACTTGCACGAATCCAGAACCGTATTGGACCGAACAAGGTCGGCGTTCCCCTGACACGCTACGGCGGCCGCTTCAGCCTCTTTGGCCTGGGCCAGCCGATGGCGGATGGCATTAAGATGCTCTTTAAGGAAAACATCGTCCCGCGCGATGCCGACCGCCTGTTCCACCTTCTCGCTCCCATCCTCGCGCTCATCCCCGCAATGTTGGTTCTCTGCTTCCTCCCCATTGATTTTCCCTGGATAAATAACATTCAAGATTCAGTAAAAGCCTTCATGCTGGATGGTGCGGTTATCTTTTTCTTTGCCATCACCGGCCTAAATACCTTGGCCGTCTTCATGGCCGGCTGGGCGTCTCGAAATAAATACTCGCTGCTTGGCGGCATGCGAGCTATCGCACAGATGGTCAGTTACGAAATCCCACTGGTACTGTCCGCCGTCATCGTGGTGATGATGGTCGGCAGCCTTAACGCTGCGGAAATCGCCAATGCACAAGCGGGCTGGAACTGGTTTATCTTCACGCCGTGGGGCCTAGCTGCCTTTATCATTTTCTTCATCGCCGCCCTGGCGGAGACCAACCGTTCCCCATTCGATCTGCCTGAGGCCGAGAGCGAGATCATCGCCGGCTACTTCACTGAGTACAGTGGCTTCAAGTTCGCGCTCTTTTTTCTCGGTGAATATATCGCCATGTTCGCCATCAGCGGCTTGGCGGTCACCCTCTTCCTCGGCGGTGGCGCAGGTCCCGGCGTAGCCGCACTGCCGTGGCTGTCGGTGATTTGGTTCCTCGTCAAAATATTCGCCCTCATCGCCGTAATGATCTGGCTGCGCGGCACCTTACCCCGCCTCCGTGTCGATCAACTCATGGGTTTCGCGTGGAAGTTCCTGCTTCCGCTTTCCATTTTGAACATCTTCATCGCCGGTTCAGCACTGCACCTGTTGGCAGGCGGCCGACTGGCAGGTCTGGACGAGAAACAGCCTATCCTTCGCCAGCTCATGGAAGGAGCGAATCCACTGGTAGTTGCTGGGTTATGGATTGGTGCTTTGTTGATTTTGTACGTGGCAGCTAATGGGCTTAATCAACTTAGCCGTGCCAAGGTACGCCCGCGCGAATACAAGTACGCTGAATGAGCGAACAAATCGCATTTTGGATTTTATCCGCAATCGCCGTGCTGGGTGCGCTGGTGGCTGTGCGGAAGCGTAACCTCATCCACGGTGTGTTCGCGTTGATGATTTTTTTTGCGGCACTGTCCGGGTTGTTCCTGCTGTTGCTGGCGGAGTTCATCGCGGCGGTGCAAATCCTCGTGTACATCGGCGCGGTGGGTATTTTGCTGTTGTTCGCCATTATGCTCACCGAACGGGTGGCCGGCGATGACGGTCGTCGAATGACTTCGCGCGGCTGGTTTTGGGGGCTCGTGGTGGCTGCCGCGGTGTTTGTCGTGCTGTTGCTGCCAGCTATCCAGCAATGGCCAACGCCTGAAGTCACACAGGCGCCTGACCCCTCGGTGGAGGAATTAGGTCACAAGTTGATGAACCCTTACGTGATGACGCTGGAGGTGCTGGCGTTGCTGCTCACCGCTGCGCTTATCGGTGCAGTCACAGCGGCGCAGGGCATGCGTAAGCCGAAGGAGGAAGGTTCTCCGGAATGACGCTTCACCATTATCTCATCCTCGCAGCGCTGCTTTTTTGTATTGGATTGATGGGCGCGTTCACACGGCGAAACGCCATTGTCGTGCTGTTCTCCGTCGAGATAATGCTTAACGCCGCCAACTTGAACCTTATCGCATTTTGGCGATATGGCGACAATCCCGCGCTACAACACGGGCCGTTGTTCACGCTGTTTGCCATCGCCGTGGCCGCCGCTGAGGTGGCCGTGGGCCTTGCTCTGGTGATTGCGGTTTACCGGCATTTCCGATCCGTGGACTTGGAAGTCATGGACACCTTGAAGGAGGAATGAACACCACGACCCTGGCCCTCATACCCCTGCTGCCGCTGCTGGCAGCCGCCTTGACGTGTGGAATCCAAAACGGCCGCCGCGCCGCCAGCTTGGCCATTGCTGCGATGCTAGGTTCCTGCGGCTTGGCACTCGCGGCGTTCGACCAGGCATGGGGCATGGGGCTGAACGAACACATCACGTTCAACATCCCCTGGCTTGCCGTCGGCGACACGGCCATCTCGTTTGGCTTCGTGCTCGATCCGCTCACAGGCGTAATGACCGCGATGGTCACCTTCGTTGGTCTACTCATTTTCATCTACTCCGCCGGTTACATGAAGGACGACCGGCGCATGGCTCGTTTTTTCTGTTACCTATCGTTGTTTGCCGCCGGGATGCTTGGCCTCGTGTTGGCCAACAGCCTCCTGTTGTTGTTCATGTGCTGGGAAATTGTCGGCGTCGCGTCGTACTTGCTCATCAGTTTCTGGTTCCACAAGCCGGAGGCCGCCGCCGCCGGCAAAAAAGCGTTTATCGTCACGCGCATTGGGGACATGGGGTTTCTCATCGGCATCCTGTTGGCGTTCAAGACGACCGGCACGCTAACGCTTTATGACAACGGCCAAGGGCTGCTCGAGTTGCCGATTAGCGCGACTGTGCTTGGCCTCAAGGCCTCGGCGATGATTAGCCTGCTGTTGTTCCTCGGCGCGGTGGGCAAATCCGGCCAGTTGCCGCTCCACGTGTGGCTGCCGGACGCAATGGAAGGGCCGACGCCGGTCAGCGCGCTGATACACGCAGCAACGATGGTGGCAGCTGGCGTGTTCCTCGTCGCACGTATGTTTCCATTGTTCGATGTGAGTTTAGTCGAGGATGGTACTTTGAAGATGTCGCATGTCGTTGCGTGGACAGGCGCCATTACCGCACTTATTGCCGCGTTCATTGCCCTTGGCCAATACGACCTCAAGCGTATCCTGGCCTACTCGACGGTCAGCCAGCTTGGCCTGATGATGGTCGGCCTTGGCGTAGCTGGTGTGTCCGTGGGGATGTTTCATCTTTTGACACACGCATTTTTCAAGGCGCTGCTGTTCCTCGGCGCCGGCTCGATCATTCACGGCTGCCACGAGGAACAGGACATCCGCAAAATGGGTGGTGTATGGAAAACCATGCGCGTCACCACCCTCGCTTATTTGTGCGGCACAGCAGCGTTGGTGGCTTTTCCGTTCACAAGCGGGTTTTTCAGCAAGGACGAAATCCTGGCCGGCGCCTGGGCCACCAATCCACCCGTCTTTTGGATTGCCGCCCTCGCGTCGCTGCTAACGGCGATCTATATGACACGCCAGTGCATGTACGTCTTCCCCGGCACGCACCGCGGCGAGCACACACCGCACGAAAGCCCGCGCATCATGACGGTGCCGCTGTTGATTCTGTCGGTATTCGCGCTTGGCCTCGGCGCCTTGGCCAAGGACTACTTGATGGATCATTTGCCGCCATACAAAAATCCAGTAGCTGAGCACGAGACCATCGTCATCATTGTCAGCATCGCGGTTGCGCTCGGCGGTATTGCGCTTGGCTTTCTGATTTATCGCAGCCGCGCGCTTGGCCAAGCGACTGATCCGCTCGCCGTCACGCCGCTCGTGCGCAAGTTGTGGTTTGACGAGTTGTACGCCGCCACGGTGGGCCGGTTGTGGGCGTTGGCCATCATCATCGCGGAACAACTCAATGAGCTGTTGCTCTTCGTACGCGACTTGGCAGTACTGCTGGCGGACAGGATTGGTAACGCCTTTGCTGTCGGTGGCGACCGCAAGTTGATCGACTTGCTGGCCTTCGACGGCATGTGCGACCGGCTCCGCTCGGCCGGTCACACCGTGACAAGACCACAAAACGGCTTTCTCCCCGGCTACCTCCGCCTCATCGCACTCGGCGCTGTCGCACTAGGACTACTGGTGTCCTGGATGAAATGATCACCTCACTCACATTGGCCCCGGTGGTGGCGGCCGTGCTGATCCTGGTTCTGCCGGAACGCCGCGCCCGCTCGGTGGCGCTGGCCGGTGCGCTGGTATCATTGTCACTCACGGCATACCTGCTCACGCAGTTCGACCTCGCGGCGGGAGGGCTACAGTTCAGCGAAAAGGCAGAGTGGATTCCTGCGCTTGGGATCGACTACTATGTGGGCTTGGACGGCACCAATGCGCTGGTGCTGCTTCTGTCGGCCCTCCTCGTGACTATAGTAGTGGCAGCCTCGTGGCAGCACACCGACCGGCCACGGACTTACTTCGCCCTACTGTGCCTGCAGTTCACCGGCCTCTTTGGCACCTTCACTGCGCTGAACTTTTTCCACTGGTTCCTCTACTGGGAACTGGCTCTGGTGCCGGCCTTTTTCCTGATCAAGCTCTTCGGCAAGGGCGAGGAACGGCACAGTGCGGCATTGAACTTTTTCCTGTTCACCGTCCTGGGCAGCGTGGCGATGCTGCTAGGCTTCCTGTTTTTATACCAGCAAACCGACACGTTCGACTTCATCGAGCTCGCCAAAAAGGGCGTCGACGTCAGTCCTCTTATTTTCTGCGCCGTCCTCGCCGGGCTGTGGGTAAAGGTGCCGCTCGCGCCACTGCACATCTGGCAGGCGCCAGCGTACGCCGCCGCGCCGACACCGGTGACCATGCTGCTCACCGGCGTGATGTCGAAAATGGGCGTGTACGGTTTCCTGCGGCTCATAGTCCCCATCTTCCCTGAGCAACTGAAGCAGCACGCCGACGCGCTGATGGCCTTCGCCCTGGTGACCATCCTCTGGGGTGCGTTCCTCGCATTGCGACAGACCGATCTCAAGCGCCTACTTGCCTTCTCGTCGCTCAACCATGTGGCCTACTGCATCCTTGGCGTGGGTGCACTGGGCATCGCGGCGGACGGGCTGAAGGTGGACGCACACGCGCTGGCGACGCAGGGTATTATTCTGCAGATGTTTGCCCACGGCTTGGCGGCAGCCGGCTTGTTTTATCTGGTTGGCCTGCTCGAGAAGCGCACCGGCTTGTGCGACCGGAACGATTTCGGCGGGCTGAGTTCCGTTGCACCTCGATTCGCGGCGATGTTTTTCATCCTCACATTCTGCTCGCTTGGGCTGCCGTTCATGGCGGGATTCGCGGCGGAGTTTTTGATTTTCAGCGGCACGTTCGCCGTCGCACCGGGTGTAACAGCAGCAGCCACGCTTGGCCTGCTAGCAACAGCCGTCTTTTTGCTAACCATGTTGCAACGAGTTTTCACCGGACCGATCAACGAACAATACAGGTCCATGCCGGATCTGACCCGGAACGAAATCCTGATTTTAACCCCGGTCATGATCCTTATTTTCTGGGCAGGCATCTACCCCACAACCTGGCTGGAGTTCAGCCAAAAGTTGACCCAGATGATCCCCTGACATGACCGCGCTGCTCACCATCATTTTGAGTTTCATCGGTGCACTGGTGTGCGGGTTGATGCCATCGAGTGCGCACCGGCGTATCCGCTGGGTGGCATTGGCCGTCGCGGTGGCCGGGCTGGTGGTGTCGATGGCCTGCTGTGTGAATTATTCCGGCGGCGCCTTTGCGGACTTGGTCGTAGCTGACTGGATTCCATCCCTCGGCATTGGCTTCACCACAGGTTACGACGGCATCAGCCTGCCACTGCTACTGGTGACCGGCTTGGTGGCGGTATGCGGCGTGTTGTTCAGTTGGACTCTTGAGACGCGAGCCAACCAGTTTTACGCCTTTTACTTCGCGCTCATTGGGGGCGTGTACGGCGTGTTCCTGTCGCTAGACTTGTTTCTGCTATTTGTATTTTACGAGATTGCGGTGGTGCCAAAATATTTCCTG
>JAKUOU010000099.1 GCA_022451065.1 Pedosphaera sp.
CCCCGTGCCAGCGAAAGCGGCTTTGACAATGCAGGGCAAATGCGCGGAGGAATACCGCCTGCCGCTCTGCAAAATGTCGTCGGCCAACCGAGCGCAATTGGCTCGGACACTCAAAGCCTGTGGCATCCTCAAAAAATAACCGCCATGACCAAAGTCATCATCAACGGGGCTAAGGGTCGAATGGGTGAAACGTTGCTCCGCTGCGGCGAGGCTAATCCTGATGTCGAGATCGTTGCGGGGGTCGACATCGGTGATGACCTGCCCGGGGTGATCGAGAAGGCGGACGTAGTCGTCGACTTTAGTTTTCACGAGGTCACCCGGCCGGTTGCCGAGCTTTGTGCCCAGCATAAAAAAGCGTTGGTGATCGGCACGACCGGTCATTCCGCCGATGACAGGGAAGCGGTGTTGAAAGTTAAATCAAAGATTCCCATCGTGTGGGCCTCCAATTATTCCACCGGGGTTAACACCTTATTTTGGCTTACGCGAAAGGCGACCGAGGTGCTGGGAGCCGACTTTGACCTCGAGGTTGTCGAGATGCATCATCGCCTCAAACGTGATGCGCCAAGCGGCACAGCCGCCACGCTGGCCGAGATTTTGGCTGAAGTGCGCGAGGTGTCTCTTGGAAAGGAACTGCGCCATGGCCGCGAGGGCATTGTCGGTAAGCGGACCGATTCTGAGATCGGGATGCACTCGCTGAGGGGTGGCGATGTGGTTGGTGACCACACTGTGGTGTACGCTGGAAACGGCGAGCGGCTTGAATTGACGCACAAGGCAGCCAGCCGCGACACATTCGCCAACGGCGCGCTGCGCGCCGCCATATGGGCCTGCGACCGGGAGCCTGGCCTTTACAGCATGGAAAATGTTCTTGGCCTCGAGTGAAATTTTAAATGAAAACGACTTGTAGAGTTGCTGCTACCTGCGTGTTTATCGCGGGCTTTTTTGTGGCTGAAGCCCATTCCTTGGCCAAGCGGCCTAACATTTTATTCGCCATCTCGGACGACCAATCATACCCGCATGCGTCGGCCTACGGTTGCAAGGGGATTCAGACACCGGCCTTCGACCGAGTGGCAAAAGGTGGGGTATTGTTCCGTACCTGTATCGCTGGCTCTCCAGGGTGCAGTCCGAGTCGGGCGTCACTGTTGACCGGGCGTTATCACTGGATGATTGAGCATGCCGGCACGCATGCCAGTAAGTTCGACTCGAAGTATTCGACCTTTCCTGATCTGCTCGAGAAGGCTGGCTACTGGGTCGGTTACACCGGTAAAGGGTGGGGCCCGGGTAATTATGCTGACGGCGGCTTTAAGCGAAACCCAGCCGGACCGAGTTTCTCTTCGAAGAAGAAGAAATCCCGCATCAAGGGCATTTCCTCCACCGACTATGCGGCGAATTTTAATGATTTTTTAGAGCAGCGCCCCGAGGGCAAGCCGTTTTGTTTTTGGCTAGGTGGACACGAACCGCACCGAGTTTTTGAAAAGGGCGTCGGCCTTAAGCAGGGCAAGAAACTAGGGGATGTGGAAGTGCCTGGATTCCTGCCGGACACACCGGAAATTCGAAGCGATATTCTCGACTACTACGTCGAGATCGAGTGGTTTGATTCACACTTGGCCAAGGCGCTTAAGCAGCTCGAGGAACTTGGCGAACTCGACAACACCTTGGTCATCGTTACCTCGGACAACGGCATGGCTTTTCCGCGTGCCAAGGCCAACTGCTACGAGTTTGGCGTGCATGTGCCGTTGGCCATAATGTGGCCAAACCGAGTCAAGGGTGGACGGGATGTGATCGATCCGGTGGGATTCGTAGACCTGACGGCGACGATCCTAGAGGCCGGTGGGGTGGAGCATCCAGCACTTGGGCAAACGGCGTTAGCGCCGGTCGGTCGAAGTCTGGTTTCTCTGCTTGAGTCGGGGAAATCTGGCAGAGTGGAACCGCAGCGAACCAGTGTTTTCAGCGGCCGCGAGCGCCATTCTTCCTCCCGCCACAACAACATGACTTATCCGCAGCGCTGCCTGCGTTCCGATCAGTACATTTACATTCGAAACTTCAAACCGGATCGTTGGCCAGCGGGTGATCCGCAAAAGTTTGATGCTCCTGGCAAGCTGGGCCCAATGCACGGGGGGTATCACGATATCGACGCCTGCCCGTCGCTGACGTTTTTAATCAAGAATCAACGCCTGCCCGGTATTACGAGGTATTTTCACTGGTCAGTGGACAAACGCCCAGGCGAGGAGTTATACGACATCACAAACGATCCGGCATGTCTCAGCAATTTGGCACTCGATCCGGCCCACTACAAAACCACAAAAACCTACCGCGACCAAATGGATGCCTACCTAGAAAAAACGGGCGATCCGCGCGCGCTTGGCCAGGGCGATGTTTGGGAAAGCTATCGACGCTACAGCCGGATGCGTTCTTTCCCTCGCCCGTAATCAGCAGGGCGCTTGGCCAAGTACAGGCTATTTAGCTTGTACCATAAGGTCGCTGATTAGACGGGTGAATCTTGCGGGATCCTTGATGGAGATGCCCTCGGTCAGTAGCGCTTGATCGTACAGCAGCGCAGCGTAGTCGTTAATCTTGGAGTTCTGTTTGTCATCGGTGAACAGTTTGTTCATCGTCTCGATCACCGGGTGCTTGGGGTTCAACTCGAGGATGCGTTTGGTCTCCGGGACGGGTTGGTTCATGGCGGCGAAGATGCGCTCCATCTGGGGGTTCATGTCGCCATCGTCAGTGACAAGGCAACTCGCGCTGTCGGTTAACCGGTCTGAGAGTCGAACCTCCTTCACGTCGTCCTTGAGGCTGTCCTGAACCTTCTTAATGAGTTTTTTATATTTACCGGAAGCTTCCTTTTTCTTTTCGTCGGCGAGTTTCTTTTCCTCCTCGGTACCGAGGTTGATGTCACCCTGAGCGATCGACTTGAGTTTCTTTTTCTCGTATTCACCAAAACTGGCCAGGATAAACTCATCCACCGGCTCGATCATGAACAGCACCTCGATATCCTTTTTCTTGAAGACCTCGAGGTGGGGGGAGTTCTCGACCGTGCTGCGTGAGTTGCCGGTAAGGTAGTAAATTTCCTCTTGATCTATGGCCATGCGATCGGTGTATTCCTTGAGCGACACGTACTTGCCCGGCTCTGTCTTGCTGCTTTCGAACAGGAGCAGATCCTTGATTTTTTCCTTGTTTGACTGGTCGACCTCGACGCCTTCCTTGAGTACTTTGCCAAATTCCCTGTAGAAGGTGATGTAATCTTCACCCGACTTTTTCATCATGGACTTCAATTCGGAGAGAATCTTGGTTGTGACGCTTTTCTCGATCTTTTTGATGATTGCATCCTCCTGCAGGATTTCGCGGGAGACGTTCAGTGGCAGGTCGTTGGACTCGACGACGCCCTTGGCGAAGCGTAGGTAACGGGGGAGTAATGCCTCGCAGTTATCCATGATGAAAATCCGTTTCACGTACAGGTGGATGCCGTGCCTGGTGCCTTCCTGCTGGAACATGTCAAACGGTGCCTTGGAGGGTAGATACAACAGCGCCTTGAATTCAATTTTCCCCTCGGCGGAGTAGTGGATTGTCTTGAGCGGGTCGGTGTAGTCGTGGGAGATGTGCTTGTAAAATTCGTTGTACTCTTCCTTTTTGACCTCGCTTTTCGGGCGCATCCAGATCGCCTTCATAGAGTTTAACGTCTCCTCGTTGATCGTGGTTTGTTTCTCGGCGCCCTCCTTCGGTTTGCCTTCATCGTCCACCGGAGTTTCGTCTCGGATGATATCCATCACTACCGGGTACTCCACGAAGTCGGAATATTTCTTGATAATCTGCCGGAGTCTGAATTCCACGATGTAATCCCGGCTGCTCTCGTTCAGGTGCAGAGTAATCTCGGTGCCGCGCTTGTCACGGTCTCCCTCGGAGATTTCATAGGTTCCGCCGCCGCTCGATTCCCACGTCCACGACTCGTCGCTGCCGGCGTGGCGCGTTTTGAGTGTCACCTTGTCCGCAACCATAAAGGCAGAGTAGAACCCGACACCGAACTGCCCGATCAGTTCCGGGTTGTTCTTGACCTTGCCTTTCTTCAGTTCCTCCATGAATTGCCGTGTGCCGGAACGGGCAATAGTGCCGATGTTGGCCTCGAGTTCATCGCGTGTCATGCCGATGCCGTTGTCCTCGATGCGGAGGGTTTTGGCCTCGTTATCAACGTGGAGCTTTATGCGAAACTCCGGATCGTCCCGTACCAATTCTTTGTTAGACAGGGCCTTGAAGCGCAGCCGGTCGATCGCATCCGATCCATTGCTGATAAGCTCCCGCAGGAAGATATCCTTGTTTGAGTAAAGTGAATGAATCACCAGGTCGAGCAGTTGTTGAACCTCGGTCTTGAATTCTTTTTTTTCTGTTGCCATGTGTTTGCGCGCTGATTGCGCGGGAGCAATAAACCCATTGCCAAGCAGGACTGCAAGCGTTTTGGGTGCTTGGCTGTAGCTAAGGGGGTTTCTGCTTCACTGTGGGGAGGTCAGGCGTTAGCTTGACCAACCGTAGTTTTATGACCAATTCCTCTTCGTTAGGCTCACACGATATCTTGACAAAGCGCTTTTCCGGGAGGGTGCAGTTTGCGCATCGTTTTCTCCCGTATCCGAACATTCGCCATGTGTTGTTTGATTTTGACGGTACCTTGTCACTGATCCGCGAGGGGTGGCCGGAGGTGATGCTGCCGATGTTTGAGGAAATGCTCCCGCCGAGCAGTGGCGATGAGCCTGCTGGGGTGCGCGCCATGCTGCTGGACGACATCATGACGCTGAACGGCCGCCAGACTATCTTTCAAATGATGAAGTTTGCCGAGCGTGTCGCTGAGCGGGGAGGCGTTCCGCTTCATCCGCTCGAGTACAAACATGAGTATCTACGGCGGCTTGAGATGCGGATTCAATCCCGGGTGGAGAGTTTGAGCGGTGGCAACGCCGAGCCGGCGGAGTTCCTGTTATACGGGTCAATCGCTCTGCTCGACGGCCTTGTGGCACGAGGCTGTAGTCTTTACCTTGGGAGCGGTACAGACGAGCCTAATGTCAAGCGTGAGGCCGAGTTGCTCGGCCTGAACGAGTACTTTGGCGAACATATTTACGGTGCGCTGGACGACTACAAGAGTTTTTCCAAGAAGCAGGTGATCGAGCGGATCTTGAGGGACAATCAGGTTGACGGAGACCGGTTGATGGTGGTCGGCGATGGTTACGTGGAGATTGAAGAAGGAAAAAATGTGGGTGGCCTTGCGGTGGCCGTAGCTAGTGATGAAGCCAACAACGGAGCCGGGCGGTTTGACCAGTGGAAACGGAACCGACTGCTTGGCGTCGGCGCAGATATAGTCATCCCGGATTACCGCGATGCGGCCGTTCTCTTGGACGTGATTGAAGGAAAATGACCAGTAAAAAAATTGACCTTCACAAAATAAAACCACTGCCCTTGGTTAAGCGCAAGAGCCTGAGCACGGTGGAGGAGACGTTGGTCCCGGTCGCGGCAGAGCCGGTTGCCATCAACGGGCAATTAAGGGCGCAGGTCGATCATTGTGCCGAACGCATCCGGGACGCCCGAACCAAGGGCGCGGCCGTGATGCTGATCTATGGGGCGCACATGATCAAAAATGGTGCTGCGCTGATTCTGGACAACTTGATCGCTAACGGCTGGTTGACACACTTGGCCACCAACGGAGCCGGGACGATTCACGACTGGGAGTATGCCTGGCTTGGTCGGTCGACCGAGTGTGTCCGCTCGAACGTTGCGACTGGCACTTTTGGTACTTGGGAGGAAACGGGGCGTTACATTCATTTGGCGCTACTCGCCGGCGGAGTCGAGGGGCTTGGTTACGGCGAGGCGCTTGGCCGCTTTATTGCAGGGGATGGCGTTGACTTGCCAGAGTCGGATGAGTTGCTCTCGCTCATCGTGGCGGACCCAGCGCACGAGTTGGCTGCCGCCAGAGCGGAGTTGCTCCATGCAATGTGCAACGGCTCTGTGCCAGAGGGGCGGTGCGAACTCAAGCACCGTTGGAAGCAGGCCTCGGTGCTGGCTTCCGCCGACAGTCACGGGGTGCCGTTGACGGTGCATCCTGGTATTGGGTACGATATTATTTCGAATCATCCGATGTTCAACGGCGCCGCACTTGGCCGTGGGGCACAGGTCGATTTTCAAAAGTTCGCCGCGACACTCGATCAACTTGACGGTGGCGTGGTGTTGTCGGTCGGTTCGGCCATCATGGGGCCGCAGGTATTCGAGAAGGCGTTGAGCTGCGTGAATCACATACGCCTGCAGGAGGGGCGGGAGATAGTCAATGATCACTCGATGCATGTGGTCGATCTTCAGGACGGCGGGGGTTGGGATTGGGCGCAGGGAGAACCGCCTGTTACCAACCCGTCCTACTATCTTCGTTTCTGCAAAACATACGCCCGAATGGGTGGTTCGATGGATTACCTGCAGTGTGACAATCTGGCTTTCGTTCAGTATTTGGTTAAAGCCTTGAGCAACTTAACCCCAGCGTGAAGGAGGAGCGCCTTGATGAAATTGCGGGCCGTTTCCCGGGTCTTCGGGTGGCGTTGGTTGGGGATTTTTGTCTCGATCGCTATCTTGAGATCGATCCTGCGCTAGCTGAGACTTCCATCGAAACCTCGCTCGAGGTGTTCAACGTGGCCCGGGTGCGTTCCCAGCCTGGCGGTTGCGGAACCATCCTGAATAATCTGTCGGCGCTTGGCGTGGGGACGATTTACCCGGTAGGTTTTGCTGGCGAGGATGGTGAAGGGTACGAGTTGATACGCGCGCTTGACCAAGCTGACTGCGTAGACATGGGGTATTTTTTTCAGACGCCCGATCGTAGGACTTTTTCTTACACCAAGCCACTGGTGATTGAGCCAGGGCGATCGCCAAGGGAACTCAATCGTCTCGATTTTAAGAACTGGTCACCTACGCCTACAGTAGTTCAGCAGCGCATGATCGAGTCTCTCAACGTTTTGGCCAAGCGGGTGGATGCGATGGTACTGCTTGAGCAGGTTGATGAGCCGGATACCGGGGCGTTTACCGGTGGGGTGACCGATGCGCTTAGCCAGATTCGGCGTGAACGTCCTGATTTGCTCATGCTAGCTGACAGTCGGCGTGGGCTGGGGCATTTCCCTGCTGTCGGATTGAAGATGAACCGGGAGGAGTTCGGCGTATTGACAGGCCAAAAGGCTGAGGTGCAGTTGCCTGAGTTATGCTCGGCCGTGGGGAGATTGGCCGCCGAGCGGGGCGAGGCGGTGTTCGTGAGCCTCAGTGAAGATGGTATCGCCGGGGCCAGGCCAGGGGAGAAGCCGGAACATATGCCATGTCTACCAGTACGAGGGGAGATTGACGTTGTGGGCGCCGGGGACGCTGTTATGGCAAACTTGGCTACGGCCATCGCGGCGGGCGCGGAAACCAGCGAGGCGATGAGACTAGCGATGGCGGCCGCCTCGATAGTCGTTCACCAGTTGGGCACCACAGGAACGGCAAGCCTGCAGGATATACGGTCGTTGGTTTGCGCTCACTGATAGTGTGGCGGCTTGGTGACTGTGCCTTTGATGGAGTCCATTTCCTTTGCTTCCAAGTCGGAGGTGAGACGGTTCATCTGAATTTGAAGCTGCTGAATGGTCTTATCCTGCCCGATGATGGTTTGGTTAAGGCTTTCCACAAGCTGATCCAGGTGGGTGAGGTCGGACTCGATATTTACCAGTCGTTCTTCATGCGACATAAAGGTAGGCTACCGCAGGCTGGCCTGGGAATCGATCATAGAGAGCGAGCCAAACCCCACTCGGACTGATTTTCCCTGACATTTTGCCGTTCAAGACGATAATGCCTTTTTTGATATGAATTTGGATGATTCTGGAGAGTTGAAAAGGCGACTTGGATTCGGCGTGAACCTCAACTCTGATGAGGACAGGCGACGTTTGGCGGAGCTAATCAATGCCAAGTTGTGGTTTCGAGGCCAGCCGATCGTTGGTGATGAGAGTGAGTTCGCGCTCCTTAAGACAAGCAAGCACCTCCTGGCCAATTTACAGGAGAAGAACCGTTTACTGGCGGAATATCATTGTCCGACCGACGCGCGGATTCAGGCTTTTTTAGATCGCTATCTGGCTGGATGTGGCTGTGACATCCCTCGTATGCCGACGGGTGCCCTGCAGTTGGAGCATCACGGGCTGGCCCGTACCCTGTCGCTGCCTCCCGATAAGGACTCATACACATCGGAGTACCTTAATTCATACCGAATCGAGCAGGGGGTGTTGCATAATCCAAGGAGCGATCGCAGAACTACCAAGGGGGTGTTTCATATTGTGGAGGGCGGATTGGCTATTCCGCATGATAAAATAGAAGTCCCCAAGGCAGTGTTTGCCGCGCTGCTTGGCCAAGCGCTTAGCCCGCCGGAACCCGTCATGGAAATACCGTTCACAAGTTCGCAGGAGGAACGGGCGCGACTGTTTGTCTCGCTACTGCTCCGGCCCGAAGTAATGCCTGGGGTTGGGGGTATTTGCGAAGCGCGCTCGCTTGAGACCCGTTTTTTTGCGCCGGGTAGCCTGGTGGCTAACCTGGATTTTGTGGAGTCGATTTTTGGCAATGCGGGCGATCCGTATCTCACGGAAAACGACTCTGCCCTCGATCCTTTCCACTGGACCGGGCATACCGGTTGCGTAGTGCTTGCTCCGCACTTGGTTTCAATTGGAAAAAAAGAGCTTGGTCTGCCGAATATTTCGGAGGCCACTGACCGCCAAAAACGTGACGGAATGTGTTGGGAGTCCGCAGATGAACGTTACAACGACGGCGGCGGCTTCAAGCTGGTTTGCCGTGATGACTCTGGGGTCATGGTTACGCTGATTGCCGACAATTATTTTGGCTACTGCAAAAAGGAGGTAAAGACACAGATCAGTTTCTCCGCCAACCTGCTGGGAAACGCGGAAGAAGAGCACGCCGGCGGCGCCGTCGCCTTTTCTAGTTATGATCTTGGGGAGGATTTTCAGCTCAGTGAATACGTCAAGGAGGTGGATCACACCTTCGCCGAGATGGTGCAGTCGTGCGGGGAGATGATGGAGCTTCAAGCGGAAGGCTACGCCATCGACAAACAGTTTCCCGATATCTATTACATCCCGGAGGACTCTCACGTGCTGCTAAGGAAACAGCGGATTAGCTGGGACAGGGGCGGGGTTACGCAGGAAATCAGATTGTCGCCTGGTATTACATATGTACTACCATCAGGCTACAAGGTGTCCATGGTTCGCCGTTCCGTGGGAGGGCGTTGGCGCCTGGTGGGGACGGCAGCTGAGGGCGTGTTCTGTCACAAGCCGTGTACGGTTTCCGGCGGCGGCAAGTCGGAAATATCAAAGTCCATCAGTGATGCCATTTTAGCTGGCCCAGTTTTCATTGCTGATTTTCATGAGGACATGAAGGCTGTAGGGCAAATCCTCCAGCGGAAATACTCAGATCGGTTCAAGAATCCACCGGAACTGAAGCGGGGGCGAAGTGTGCTCGATGAGTGGCGCTCGCTTGGCTCGGTGATAAAACTGCTGACACCCAGTCGGGCCTACACGGAGGAGTACAATGAGTGGCTGAACAGCATCCCTATGCATGTAAAGGATCTTGTGTTTACCATTAAGCGGTTTTACCGGCAGGAGTGGGAGGGGGATTGGCGCAAGCATTTCTCGGTAGACATTGTCAATGGCCAGCCGGGCAAGGAACTCAAGTACAAGCATCAAAAACTGGTTGCGCAATATTTACGAGTTGGCTTTACCGAGGATGAACTTTGGCGAACATTTACCTTGCGGAAAGATTACATTCCTACCGTCAAGCTCCAGCGCGAGGATGACATCTCTGCCAGCACTGTGGTTCCCGCTGACGGGTTGCACGGTATGAAAAAAGATGAGCAGCGCTCCTCGCTCAAGTTCGTTTCTAACTGCGAATACCGGTTCTTCCAAAGGCCGGACGATGCGGTGAATCGCGGATACGACAAAAAGGCCGAGTCCGACTTTTGTCGGCAAAACCTTTTCGCCTCAAACTATCATCCTATAACAAGGCAGGAAGCTCAGGACGAGGTTAGTGATTCACTGGAATTTGGCGAATATACTCGTGGGCTTCAGGAGGTTTTTCGTGGTTTTCTAGACGAGTCCAACTCCCGTGGATTCATGGCCTCATCGGCTTTACCGAGAATCGTGGATGGCAAGCGAACGAAGAATCCCCGCTACCTTCAAAACCGCCCGGATGTGGAGGATGCGAGAGGGCGATACCTCGCCGGCCTCGGGACACGCCTGTACCGACGGGTGCCGCCTAGCCAAGCGGTATTGAACCCAGTGGATGCTGTATTAGCGGGGCGACGCAACAACCCGCCCAACGCCAAGGCCGGCATCCGGGCCTTGGCCGTTTACGGGCCGATCCATTACCAGGAATTGCCGGAACTGTTCATGGATTTTGTCAGCTCGCTCACGGGCAAATCGCCATCAACCACCGGGGCCGGCTCGGAGGGCGCGCTGACCAAGGGGCCATTCAACGCCATTTTGCCTGTGGTCGACTTGAACAATGCGCTCGTTAGTTACATGCTCACAGGCGACGACTGTTTTACCTCTGCCGCTGGTTATATCGGGCCAAAGTACCGTGTGGATCATGATATCAGCCTGTTGATACCGGAGCTTTGGGCACGCATGTCGGCCGAGGAACGTCGGGCGGACTATCTCATCAGCGAAGGTTATCTTGAGAAGTTGGAAGATTTCGACCACGGCGACCAAACTGTACTGGCAAGTCGTCTCGGCTACCGGGTTACGAGTCTCTTCGTGCTTGATTTCTTCGGCCGGATTTTCACAAACCCAGACTCCGTTGTGCCGCCAGACATGCTCAAACCCGAGCTGCAGGGAGTCGACGATTTTGTGGACGGCATCAATAATATTGTCGAGACCCAGCAACGAATCGCGGGTCATTATTTTAAGGATGAATCCATCGATGCCGCC